>CANIMM010000032.1 GCA_947468255.1 Chitinophagaceae bacterium
CTATTAAGCGATCAACAATATGAATATAGGCTATGATGGCAAAAGGGCTTTTCAAAACAAAACGGGACTGGGTAACTATTCCCGCTCCCTGCTTACTATTTTAAACCGTTATTTTTCCCAGCACCAATACCTATTGTTTGCTCCCAAACAAACCCATTTATTCGATATCCACCATCTTACCAATATTCGCACCATATTACCCGATAATTTATGGTTTCGAAAATTACCTGCCCTCTGGCGCAGAATGGGAATGGTAAAACAAATCTCCCAGGCAAGGCTCGATATTTACCACGGTCTAAGCAATGAATTGCCCAGCGGTATCAAAAAGCTGAAGATTCAAACGGTGGTCACTATTCACGACCTGATTTTTGAACGCTTCCCGCAAACCTACCATCTGGATGAACGCTATACCCATCGGTGGAAAATAAAACGGGCCTGCAAAATAGCAGATGCTGTCATTGCCATCAGTGAGCAAACAAAGAATGACCTCATTGAATATTACGGTGTGCCCACTCAAAAAATAACTGTCTGCTACCAAAGTTGTAACCCTATATTTGAACAATCCATTACTGCCACTGAAAAAACTGCAGTAAAGAAAAAATACAATTTACCCGACCGCTATTTTTTATTTGTAAGTTCCATCGCTCCCAGAAAAAACCTCATTGCCATCTGCAAGGCAATGATTTCCTTGAAAGATGATATTCATATTCCACTCGTGGTAATAGGAGATGGAAAAAATGAAAAAGAAGAAGCGAAACGATTAATGAAAGAAAATGGAATGGCGCAGCAGCTAATATTGCTCAATGCTTTGGCTGCAGCCAAAGCAGATTCCTTTACCAACGCAACCGATTTTCCGGCCATTTACCAGCAAGCAACTGCCCTGGTATACCCTTCCATTTTTGAAGGATTTGGTTTGCCGATATTAGAAGCGATGTGGAGCGGTTTGCCTGTCATTTGCAGCAACACTTCCAGCATGCCGGAGGTTGCCGGAGATGCCGCCTTGTACTTTTCTCCAAATGATACGGCCACCCTTGCCCAACATTTGCGATTGATTGCATCGGATGATCAATTGGTACAAACATTGAAAGACAAAGGGCTGGAGCAGGCAAAGCAATTTTCGACTGAAACCTATGCTAACCATATTATGCAAGTATATAAAAGTTTGCTATGAGTCAATTTTCAAACGATCTGGATCAATGCCTGTTGGCATTAAATAAAGGGGACTTAATTTTATATCCTACCGATACCATCTGGGGTATTGGTTGCGATGCTACCAATGAGCAGGCGGTAGCCAAAATTTATGCGCTTAAAAAAAGAATTGCTAATAAATCAATGATTGTACTGCTAGCAGAAGAAAAAGATTTACTGACTCATGTGATGCAGCCCAATCTTCAAATATTTGATTACATCAAAGGAGTTGCTAAACCCACCACGGTGATCTATGAAGGAGCAACTGGTGTAGCCGACAATCTGCTGAATGAAGATGGCACCATCGCCATCAGAATTGTAAAGGATCCATTCTGCAGGGAGCTAATCAACTTATTTGGCAAGCCAATCGTATCTACTTCGGCTAACCTATCCGGCTATCCGCCTCCAGCTATTTTTGATGACATTGATGCGGAAATAAAAAACGGTGTTGACTATATTGTTCAACACCGTCAGGATGATATACATTTGGCTGAACCTTCAGCAATTATCCGTTGGAACAACAATGGTATTCCCACCATCATCCGGAATTGATTTTACAAAATGGTTAGCCCAATTCCAATTTGCAAACTTTGGTTTTTCCACTCGTCCATTTTGTCGATGTCATTCAAATTATTCAACCCTACTACATATCTGCCATAGATCCTGAATTTGGATACCTCCAATTGCAGTCCACCCAATATGCTGAAATCGCCATTCTTAAAGGCATTTTTTCCGTTTTGTAATAAATTGGCATTTTGATTCATCAATATGGAGTACTGAGGGCCTAGTTGGATGCTGAATTGGTCAGACAACTTGTAACCCAATAATATCGGCAAATTGAGGTAACTCAATTGAATGTTGGATGGTGCAACCCCCAGCAAATTATTATAAATTGCTCGAAATTGGCTAGAAGTATCCTGCTTTATCTGGCTCACAAAAACTTCCGGCTGAAGCGATAATTTTTTACCGATTCCTATTTCGATAAAACCGCCAATATGATACCCAAAACTAAATTTATCTGTAAAAGATTGGCCGGTTAATTTATTTACATTGGCACCACCTTTAATGCCCAGGTGAATACTTTGTGCATTTAAATTTGAAAAGGATAGCGCTGCTATCAACAGCAGTAGGAGATTTGCTTTCATAATATTATTATTAGTTGGCATAATCATAACAAGTTGCATGCCAAGGATTAAAAAATAGCGGTATAGATGACAGAACGAATTTTTATCCTAAAAAGTATAGCCCACATTTAACATAAATATGGCCGTTGTCCTTTTTGTATCGGTAGAGCGTACATAATAATCCAAATATAGCTGTGGTTCAATGTTGAAATTGCCTATTGAATAGTTCAGATCAAGATTAAGACCGATGGACTGCATTTGAAATTCGCTGGCTTGTACACGGGGAGCCCTCCCCTTTCTGTTGAGTGCATTAAATACTTCAGCTCCTCCAGGCCCTGGAGGAGGCACATTGGTGAGATGAGTGGTAGTGGCGCTTCCTGACCCAGCATTCAACATCAATGAAGGAGTAAAACTTAGCCCATCCGACTTATTGAAAACGGAATACCAATCAAACTGATGCTGGACAGATAACATGGTATAAAATGAATTACTTGTAACATTCAACGTATCATAAAAATGTCTTTTTACACCGCCAATGATTGAGTCCTTGTTTTTGGTCTCTCCATATTCTCCCGATGAATATCCCAAAGCAATTCCCGGCTGTAGCCAGGCCTTTTTATAACTAAAAGAAGTAAAAAGATCATTTTGCACTGATGAAGAAAATGTAGAATACTTGTCTTTTACAAAATAATGCGTGAAGGATATCCCCAAAGAAATATTTTTATTGCCCACTAAATCAAAGGAAGGGGAAAGGGAATATTGATTAACGCCAAATTGCTTTGAATCATTTAATAAATTAGCTCCAGCGGAAATCCCAAAACCAGTTTTGTTGAAATAGGAAAGAGAAGGAGAATACACAGCCACAGCAGCATTGCTCTGGTTAGCATTCAACGCCTTGTTCTTAACACTGTACAGCCGATTACCCAATCCTATGCTGGCATAAAAATAACTAACCGACTTTTCTTCCGTACCCAACAATTGCCTTAATTGATCTTCCAATTCAATTGAATCCTTTTCAGAAAGATTGATATCAGGCTTCACTTGAGCAAAGGACTTCGATACAACCAAAGCCAAAAAAAATATAAAAAAAAACAATGTACGCATATAAAAAACCGCTTTAGAGTATTGCCTTTGAAGCATAAAATTAGGATGCAATATCCATCATTTTATTTAAAAGATGAAAAACCAGCGCAGCTACTTTATTAAAATCACCATTTGTAAAAAATAAGTAGTACATTTGCAAAATTATTTATAACGAGTATTGCATGAAGTGCCCAAAAGGCTGTTGAAATTAGTAACTTTAGATTTTTTTAGTAGGAATTAAGTAGCGCAACAACAGGAAGATAGCATATCATGTAAACACAAAAACATTTACATGAATGCATTTGAAGCCTTAGGCTTAAACGAACAATTAGTACAAGCTATTACAGAAATGGGATTCGAAACTCCCACTCCCATCCAGGAAAAAGCTATCCCCGTTTTATTATCAGGAACAACCGATTTTGTAGGTCTGGCTCAAACCGGAACCGGCAAAACCGCCGCTTTTGGATTACCCCTACTCCATTTAATTGATGTGAGTCAAAAGCATCCCCAGGCACTGATTGTGTGCCCTACCAGGGAATTGTGTTTGCAAATATGCAATGACCTCATGAATTTCAAAAAACACGTAAGGGGCTTAAATGTAGAGCCGGTATATGGTGGCGCTTCCATCGTAATGCAAATACGCGAACTAAGAAAAGGCGTTCAAATAGTAGTTGCTACTCCAGGTCGCCTCATTGACCTGATAGAAAGAAAAGCCATTGACCTGCAAAAAGTAAAATACGTTGTATTGGATGAAGCAGATGAAATGCTCAACATGGGCTTTAGAGATGATATCGACTTTGTTTTAAAAAATACCATATTAAGAGAAAGCATCTGGTTGTTTAGTGCCACCATGCCAACCGCTGTTAAAGCGATTTCTAGAAATTTCATGACTAACCCGATCGAGGTTACCATGGGCAAAAAGAATACCGCCAACGTAAATATCGATCACCAGTATTTTATTACACCTGCCCATAGCCGGTATGATACATTGAAACGCCTAGTAGATTTTAATCCAGGTATGTACGGTGTTATTTTCACTCGTACCAAAGCAGATGCACAGGAAGTTGCCGAACGCTTAGTAAAAGAAGGTTATGATATTGAGGCCTTGCACGGCGATCTTACTCAACAACAAAGGGATAAGGTAATGGGCCGATTCCGTGCTAAAAGCATTCAGCTTTTAATTGCTACCGATGTTGCTGCAAGAGGCATTGATGTGGATGGCATTACCCATGTAATCAACTACGAATTACCAGATGATATTGAAGTGTATACTCACCGAAGCGGTCGTACCGCAAGGGCTGGTAAAAGTGGTATTTGTATCACCATTTGCCATAGCAGAGAAGCTTACAAAATAAGGTCGATTGAAAAAATGGTCAACGCACAGTTTCACCGTCTTGATATTCCAAGTGGTAAGGATGTTTGTCGCAAACAATTTTTTCACTTCATGGATAAATTAATGTCGGCTGATATTTCAAATGGCGAATACGAAACTTATTTACCCGACTTGCAAGAGAAATTTGCAGATGTTAGTAAGGATGAAGTATTAAAAAGAGTTGCCGCTTTGGAATTCAATCATTTCTTAAAATACTATCAAAATTCCGACGACTTAAATACCAAAACGGATTCAAGAGAAAGAAGAGATACTGGAAGGGATCGGGATGCAGGTTCATTTGAAAGAAAAGAACGCAGCACTTTCACCAGAACGGTTGACAATGGCTTTAGTCGTTTGTTTATCAACCTTGGCACAAAAGATGGTTTTTACAAAGCCAGCTTTTTACAATTCATTTTAGACGAAAGCAATTTAAATAAAGAGGTGCTGGGAAAAATTGATATTCGTGAAATGAATGCTTGGGTAGAAGTGGATAAAGCTGCTGCAGGAAAAATGATCAAGAGCATGGACGGTAAAAAATACAACGGTCGCCTAGTTAGAATGAACGAGGCAGATGGTGGATTTAAAAGACCAACCGATGAAGGCAGAAGCGATAGGAGTTCTAGAAATGAAGGTGGAGATAGAAGCGAGGGAAGAAAAAGAATTCCGATGAGAGATAAAAGATAAGTTTTGAGTTTACTTAAAAAATGCCCCGAAAATTTCGGGGCATTTTTTATGGATCCATCCACTGATCGGATACTATATTTTACAGTCCCGCGAAATACTAGCCGCTACACCAATTCAATTACGGTGATCTCGGGCAAAATGCCTACCCTGCCAGGATAGCCAATAAAACCAAAGCCCCTATTGACATATAATTTTTGTTTTACATCTTCATATAATCCTGCCCATTGCTTGTAAACATATTGTACCGGACTCCATTTGAATCCTGGAATTTCGATCCCAAATTGCATGCCATGCGTATGTCCACTCAACATCAGATCGATATCAGCATATTTCACTTTCACCTCCGCTTCCCAATGGCTGGGGTCATGACTCATTAAAATTTTGAAGGGGTATTTTTCTGTGCCTGAATGTGCAAGATCCATTCGCCCATGCTTGGGGAAATTTGCCTTGGCACCCCAATTTTCGATTCCTAACAATGCAATCTGATCACCATTTTTTTCCAATACCACATGCTCATTCATTAACAATCGCCATCCCAATGTGGCATGCACTCCCTTAAGATTCTCCAGATTCTGCACCTTAGTAATACCTTCAATTGGCCACTGAACATAATCTCCATAATCATGGTTACCAAGAGTGGAATAAACGCCCATCGGCGCTTTCAACTGATTGAAAATATCCAGATAATCATCCATTTCAGTTGCTTTGTCATTTACCAAATCGCCTGTAAATAAAATAATATCTGCATTCTCACCCATGATTTCTTTTACCCCATGATGTACTGCTACCTTATCAGTAAAACTTCCACTATGGATATCACTGATGTGCAGAATCTTCATCCCCTTAAATCCCTTTGGTAAATTATCAAAAGAAAGTTGCACCCGCTTAATATCATATTTGTATTTATTGCTAAATCCATAAATAAGACTTCCAAATAAAGTGCCCCCTATCGCCAGACTAAACCAACTTAAAAAAACCGAGCGAGAAATACCAGTTTCATTACCTACACCAGCTGCAGCATTGTAATGATACAGCTTACCTACTGTCCATTGCACTGCCCTTCGAATATCATCTACCAAAATAAAAATAATGGCAACGAGTTTGGCCAAAAACAACCCCATTATAAAAGCAAATAAATAAGTTCTAACTTTTCGGGGTAACCACTCGGGACCGCCAAAAGCAAAAAGCAAAAAACCGATGACAGCGATTACAGTAATGCCCCAGTAAATACCAACAATAATGGCCTTTGTTTTAGGCGATGCCGATAAGCTGACCGCTTTTACCGCTTGAAAAACATAGGTATCCATGAGCAGCATAAAGGATATGAAAATAAAAGCACCTAGGGGTGATCGCATAAGAAAGTTTTTTTGTTTTTTATAGATACGATTTAAACAATCGAATAGTGTGACATTGCATGGGGTTGATCATTCATTTCCCTCCGGCATTCCATTTAATATAGTCATCCAATTGTTGGTGGATGGCCTGCAGGGTATTAGAATCGGTGAAATGCCCTTCCGAATCCATGAGCTTATCTACCGAAGAAATAGGCAACTGATTAGGATGCACCGTTACCTTAATATGATGCAAAACACCTGTCAAGTGATCCAAGCCCCTTAAATTACCCGCCCTTCCAGTTGACACCCCGGTGAGTAAGGCATTTTTATACCACCACAAAGCATGGGTTTTGCCGGTATCAAATAACATTTTCAATACCCCGGGAAAACTTCCATTGTATTCAGGTGCAATAAAAATATAATGAGTGGCAGGCAGGATCATTTCATTTTCAATTTTTTCAAAATTGGCATCCCTTACCAGCACATTCAACCCCTCCAAGGAAAGCAAAGATGCATCTATATGCTTTTCTTTTAATATGCGTTGGTATTCCTTGGCCACCTTAAAGGTATTGCTGCCTACTCTATTAGTTCCAGATATGATTAAATACATATGTTTGTTTTATTCTATTGGTTGATTATCCTAACAACAAAGTGGGCGCAATGTTGCCCAATTTAAGCTGAATAGCTAAATTTAATATATATTTTGCAAAATAGGAGTAGAATATACATTGTTGCCAATGACTTAATAAGGGTAATTATACCTAAGCGACCGTCCGTTTTAAAAAGTTGTTAACTTTACTATTGTTGCATTTCAAACAGTACCTTTGTATGGTATGCATGCCTTATGTTTTCAACGATGTTGAAATGCATCAAGCAATTGCAATGAAAAACTTACTCACAATAATTAATTCTCCCAGAGGGAATCAATATGGCAAGAATAATAGGTATTACAAACCAGAAGGGAGGGGTTGGAAAAACCACTACCGCAATTAATCTAGCAGCAAGTTTGGCTGTACTGGAATATAAAACCTTATTGGTAGATGCTGACCCCCAAGCAAACAGTACCACGGGAGTGGGATTTGATCTGCACAACATTACCCAGAGTCTATATGACTGCATGGTAAATGAAGTGAGTGCAAAAGACGTATTGCTAAGAACAGAAGTACCCAATCTAGACCTGATCCCTTCCCATATTGATCTAGTTGGTGCTGAAATTGAAATGATCAATTACCCCAACCGGGAAGGAGTGCTAAAAAAAATATTAGAACCCATTAGAGACAATTATGACTTTATTGTAATTGACTGCTCGCCCTCACTGGGCCTCATTACAGTCAATGCACTAGTAGCATCGGATAGTGTGGCAGTACCTGTTCAAACAGAATTTTTCGCTTTGGAAGGACTGGGTAAATTATTAAACACCATCAAGATCGTTCAAAATAGACTGAATCCTGAACTGCAAATAGAGGGTATTTTAATGACCATGTATGATGGTCGTTTGCGCTTATGTAACCAGGTTGTTTCAGAGGTAAGAAGGCATTTCGAAGACATGGTATTCAGCAGCATCATTCATCGAAATACCCGATTGAGTGAGGCTCCCAGCTTTGGTAAGCCTGTAATTTTATATGATGCAGAGAGTAAGGGTTCCATTAATTACCTCAACCTTGCCAAGGAAATTTTACAAAAAAATAATCTCACTAAAATTCCTCAACAAGACCGGGTAATGCAATAAAATATAGGTGAATAAACCGCTTTTATTATCCAATCTTTACCAATAAAAGCAGCTGAGATCACTCCAGCAATCAACCCGGCGCCGCCACAAAAAAACCTTTCATCAACCAGCATTCAATTATGACTCCTCCCAATAAAAAAGACGCATTAGGAAAAGGCATCCGCAGTTTATTACAAAATATGGATGCGGATTTCAAAAATATAAAAGGTAGTTTAAAGTCGGATATAGTAGAAAGATCTACTGCTACCAATCGAGTTGCACTCGACCAAATTGAAATCAATCCAAAGCAACCTCGGAAAGATTTTGATGAGACCGCACTAAGCGAACTAGCCGCCTCTCTTAAAATACATGATATCATCCAGCCGCTTACGGTGAGTAAAATGCCCTCCGGAAAATTCAGATTGATTGCGGGTGAAAGACGTTTCAGGGCTGCAAAAATTGCAGGTTTAAAAGATGTACCGGTATATGTGCGACAGGTGAATGATGCTGAGTTATTGGAACTGGCATTATTGGAAAACTTACAAAGAGAAAATTTAAATTCAATTGAAATTGCCCTTAGTTATAAAAGGCTGATGGATGAATTGGATTATACACAAGAACAGGTGGCAGAACGCATGGGAAAAGAACGTAGTACCATTACCAATTATATCCGCTTGCTTAAACTACCTCCAGATATCCAGATTGCAGTTCGCACCGGCGTAATCTCTATGGGGCATGCTAGGGCACTCATTAGTGTAGACGTGGTAGACAAACAACTTTTTATATTTTCAGAAATAAAAAACAAGGAATTGTCTGTTAGGCAAACGGAAGAATTGGTTCGGAAAATGTATACTGGATCTGCCAATATTAAAAACCCAACAAAAATAGCCCTTGCTCCTGCCTTCAAAAAGATTGAAGACAACTTATCCTCTCAATTCAATACCAAAGTAAAATTGGTGCACAACAAAAAGGGCTTTGGCTCCGTAACGTTTGAGTACTACTCGCTGGAAGAATTGAACGGGCTATTGGATAAATTGAATATCAAAGTAAGTTAATGCGAAAAATAGTATACATATTTATACTTATTCATTTCTGTTTTTTTAGTAGTACAATAACTGCTCAAACAACCCAGGGCGGACTTGTGGCAGAACAAATCAATACTTTAGACAGTAGCACTAAAAAAAAAGGTAAGAAATTTGACCCTCGCATTGCTACCCGCCGCTCTGCCATGATACCCGGCTGGGGGCAGATCTACAACAAAAAATACTGGAAACTCCCGCTGGTATACGGAGGATTAGGCATCACGGCCAGCGTATTTCAATACAATGTGAAAAATTACAATTTGCTGCGCCTGGCTTATATGTACAAAATCGATACCATTAGCGCCAATGATGCATTGATAGACCCTCGATTTAAAAATCTTTCAGCCAATGCGCTTCGCAGTTATCGCACCGCCTTTCGCCAAAATGTGGATTACACCGTTTTGTTTTTCATCGCTTTTTGGGGCTTAAACGTAGTGGACGCCACGGTAGACAGCCATCTGAAAGCATTTGATGTAAATGACAACCTGAGTTTACAACTGAAACAAGGCTATAGCCAAATGGCCAATACTGCCGGCCTTAGCCTAGTGCTGGATATTCACTCAAAAAAAATGTACGCCAGTAAATAATTATATTTGCTTTTTTATACATCAACCAACTACTATGCAGTCAATGAATGCTTCAGCCCCCACAATACAATCCCCCCTTCGAATTGCACTGATTGGATATGGCAAAATGGGTAAAGCCATCGAAGCAATTGCTATCAAAAGAGGGCATAGCATTGGACTAAAAATAGACATTCATAGTTTGAATGATTTTACAAAAGAAAAGCTGCAGCAATGTGATGTGGCAATAGAATTCACCAGTCCGCATACCGCCGTACAAAATATCCTTACCTGCCTCGAAGCCGGTATTCCTATAGTATGTGGCAGTACCGGTTGGCTGGCCCGATGGGAAGAAGTAAAGCAGGCCTGCGAAGCCAACAATGGCTCATTGGTATATGCTAGTAATTATAGTGTAGGTGTAAATATTTTTTTTGAAGTCAATCAATTACTAGCCCGCCTAATGAACCCGCAATCGGATTACGAAGTGAGCATGGAAGAAATTCACCACACCGAAAAAAAAGATGCCCCTAGTGGAACAGCGATTACATTGGCAGAGCAGATTCTGGAAAACCTGGGAAGAAAAAAACAATGGGTAAATGAGCATAGTGTATCACCCGAAGAATTATCGATTATCAGCGAAAGAATAGATCCAGCACCAGGCACTCATAAAATCAAATACAGTTCCAGCGTGGATGACATTGAAATCATACATACCGCGCATAACCGACAGGGTTTTGCAACAGGAGCCGTATTGGCAGCAGAATTCATCATAGGAAAAAAAGGCGTTTTCAGTATGAAAGAGGTGCTGGGATTTTAAATATACCCTTACTCATTCAACCTTCCTTCTCATGCAAACCAAGGAACTTTACACCATCATTTTATCCCTTTTATTGCTTTTACTTACTGCCAACGTACAAGCTAGGCAGGGGCCAATTCCTGTATTTGTTTCAGGAACCAACGGATATAATAGTTTCCGTATTCCAGCAATCATTATGCTACCCAATAATGAACTACTAGCTTTTTGTGAAGGCCGGGTAAAAAGTGATAATGACTTTGGGGATATCAATATTGTAATGAAACGAAGCAATGATAAAGGAAAGACCTGGAGCACCCTACAACCTATTGTGGATAACGATAGTTTGCAAGCAGGAAACCCTGCACCGTTAGTAGACCTTCAAGATCCAGCCTTCCCCAATGGAAGAATTTTTTTGTTCTACAATACCGGAAATAACCATGAAGGGGAAATAAGAAAAGGAAATGGGATAAGAGAGGTTTGGTATAAAACTTCCACCGACAATGGGAAAACATGGTCTGAGGCAACCAATATTACTACCTCGGTACACCGACCCAAGCAACCTAAGTTAAACCAAGCCTACAATTTTGCAGAAGACTGGAGAAGCTATGCAAACAGTCCCGGCCACGCAATTCAATTTTCGCAAGGAAAATACCAAGGTAGAATTTATGTGCCTGCCAACCATTCTGCTGGAGCACCGCAGCCAAATTCTGAGGATTATGATGCCCATGGCTTTTATACCGACGATCATGGCAAATCATTTCATTTAAGCGAGTCGATACAGGTTCCTGGAAGCAATGAATCTACAGTCGCACTCATTTCAAACAACCGGCTTTTGCTGAATGCCAGGAATCAAAAAGGCGATATAAAGGCAAGGATTATAGCCATCAGCAATGATGGAGGCAATCATTGGGGCAAGGTCTATTTTGACCATCAACTTCCCGATCCTATTTGTGAAGGAAGTATCCTTTCGATTGGTAATAGAAAAGGAAAAACAATCCTAGCTTTTAGTAATAATGCCGATACCATCAATAGAAACAACTTAACCGTCCGCATCAGTTTTGACGAGGGAAAGAGCTGGAAAAAAAGTTTTTTAATAGATACGAACCCCAACGCAGATAAGCAACACAATGATTATACCGCTTATTCCGATTTGGTAAAAATAGATAGCCGTCGGGTGGGCATTCTTTATGAAAAAAAGAATTACGCTACCATTGCATTTGCAATTCAGGAATGGAAATAAAAATTTTGAGCTACCAAGTGAAGAATAAGTAGGAATAGCGAAATGAATGGACTCCTCCCAATAACAGAAGTAAATTAAATTATACAATCACCGAATACATGGAAAATGAATATCCAGTCATTTGAAATTACTATAATTAATTATTCCAGTTCACCGTATTTCCCATTAATATACCCACCTTTGCAAAATCAAAATAACCAATTATGAAAAAAATATTTTTATTGCCTTTCTTTTTGCTTTGCACCATTTTTGTTTTTGCACAGCAGTCAGTCACTGTAAAGGTAACTGACTCAAAAACTGGGGAGGCAATTACCAATGCTACCGTTAAAATAAAATCTTCCAACACTGCCGCCACCACCAATAGAGAGGGAGTTGCTAAAATAACTTCCACATCAACGGATGCACTTGAAATAACCAGTATCGGGTATAAAAATCGTACGGTTTCAATAAAAGGGCAATCCACCATCTTGGTCGCAATGGAAGTAAGTACCATCGACCTAGGAGACGTTGTTATTTTGGGAACGCGCGGTCTTGCAAGAATCAAGACTGAATCTGCGGTACCGGTGGATGTAATCAAAATTAACCAAGTTGGTCTGCCAACAGCAAAAATGGATCTCACTTCCATCCTAAATATGGCAGCCCCTTCCTTTAACTATAACAAGCAAAGTGGTGCAGATGGCGCAGATCATGTGGACTTAGGCACCTTGCGTGGCCTTGGCCCTGACCAAACGCTGGTATTGATCAATGGTAAACGCCGTCACCAAACAGCTTTTGTAACGCTATTTGGCACAAGAGGCAGAGGTAATTCAGGAGCTGATTTAAACTCTTTTCCTGAAGCAGCGGTTGACAGAATTGAAATTTTACGCGATGGTGCATCTGCACAATATGGATCGGATGCAATGGCTGGTGTAATCAATATCATTCTTAAAAAAGACATTAACCATTGGTCTATTAATACTGGATGGAGTGGATATTATGATACGAAGTTTAACTCCTATTCTCAAAGAGCATCCAATCAATATTACTCCAGTAAACCAATTGATGGAAGTAGTTATTCAATTGCTGCCAACAATGGTTTGGCAATTGGAAAAAACGGTGGATTCATCAATTTTTCACTGAACCTATTAACCCAAGCTAAAACTTTCAGACAGGTTAGTAACAAAAACTGGGAAACAGATGAAAATGCTTTACCCTATATCAATGGCGGCCGCAGGGCTTTTGGAGATGGATCCGTAAAAACCTATGGTGCCATGTACAATATGGAAATTCCCACCAGCAGCAAGGGAACTACCAGTTTCTATTCTTTTGGCGGATATAATAACAAGTCTTCCGACGCATATGCGTATTCAAGAAACTGGAGCGCAAAGCCGGAGCGCTTTCCAGTGGATGCTACTGGCAAACTTTTATACAATGCTGATATCATGCGGACTACAGATGATGGAGAAATCTATTACAATCCACATATTCAAACCAATATTGCAGATGCGTCTATTGCAGTAGGATTAAAGGGGGATGCTGGTAAAGGATGGAACTGGGATCTAAGTAACACATTGGGAAGAAACGATTTTCATTATTATGGAGATAAAACTTTCAATGCATCGATCATTGACAATGCAAGCAAAACTCATTTTGATGATGGCGGTTATAATTTTTTACAAAACACCCTTAACCTCGATTTTAGCAAATCATATAATTCGGTTGCAGCTGGACTAAATCTAGCGCTAGGTGCTGAATATAGATATGAGAAATATTCAATTTACCAGGGCGAGAATGCTTCTTTTTCCAGCTATCATCCTACTGATTTATATTACCCAAATGTTGACGAGCAAAGAGCTCCTGCATCCGGCGCTCAGGGATTTCCGGGATTCAGTCCTGCAGATGTAGTTGCAGCTCATCGTTCCAACGCAAGTTTATATGCAGATGTAGAATTAAATGCTACCAATGCATGGCTACTAGATGGTGCCGTTCGGTTTGAAAATTATGCTGATTTCGGTTCAGTAGCTACTTTTAAATTAGCATCCCGGTATAAGGTTGCCAGTAACTTTAATTTAAGAGGATCTGTCAGCACAGGATTCAGGGCTCCTTCCCTACAACAAATTAATTTTAGCAATACCCTAACTTCCTTTAGCGCAGGTCAATTGGTGCAGTCGCGCATTGCGCGCAATGGAGATGCCATTACCAAAGCTGCAGGCATACCCAACTTAAAAGAAGAAACATCTGTCAACACCAGTATTGGCTTCAATTGGAAACCGGTAAAAGAATTAACTTTTACCATAGATGGATATATGGTTAAGGTAAAAGACAGGATTGTTTTATCTGGATTGTTCAGCGCAGAGGATCCAACATTACCAGCTGCCTTCACTTCACAACTTGCAGCCATTCCTGTATCCACCGCTCAGTTTTTTGACAATGCAGTCAACACTACCAATTATGGATTAGACCTTGTGGTGGATTATTCCAAGAAATGGGGCAATCGTAGTTTAAAAGCTTTATTTGCAGGAAATTTTCAACACATGAATATTGATGCCATCCATGTTCCAACCGCACTCAATAGCAATACCTTAAATCGGAAGACTTTTTTCAGTGATCGGGAAGAGGCATTCTTATTGGCCTCTGCACCCAATGCAAAATTAAATTGGAGTCTTGAATACACTATCAACAAAATTGGATTTGGCACGCACCTTACTTATTTTGGTAAAATCAAACTGTTGGGTTTTGGTGATGCAACAGCCGAAAATCCAAATTATACCGGTATCAATCCTCAAGTGCCTTCAGATGCCGATGCAAGTGTATTGGTTCCAGAGGTTTTTAATTTTAATGGAAAAATGGTAACTGATATATTTATGTCTTACAAAATCAGCAAAAAAATAAGTCTCTTTGTAGGTGCCGACAATCTATTCAATATTCACCCTAACCTAGGTGTCAATCAACTAGCAAAGGGCTGGGCCGGAGACAATGAATCGGGAGGTCCATGGGATTCTGTGCAAATGGGATTTAATGGCAGAAGAATATTCTCAAAAATTGCTTTTAATTTTTAAATCACCCAACAGCCTATCTAAGACAATAGCTGATTTCAATATTGTAAACCTCCATCAACTAAAATTGATGGGGGTTTTAGTTCCTATAATTGCTTTGTAAATACTCAACTGAAAGTGGACTGTAAATTTTCAATCACAGTTGCCTGTCCGAAAAATATGGAGCATTATATTATCCTAACCTAGCTAGAGATTAATAATGCAGTAGGGTGAATGGTTCATTCAAATGATTATTCCTTGTTTCAAAAAGCAACTTCTTTGCATGTTAGCATTTTACTTCAAATGGTAATTTGTACTCAAAACCCTCTTTTCATTTTATACAGTTTTTGCAAAAAAACTGGATGGTAATGATTGAAATGACAATCCTTTTTAGGTTTTACAGATCATTATAAAAAACAATTAACAGTTTATGTAAAGTTTAAATATGAAATAAAAAACGTCATTTTTTTATTTCATATTTAAACTTTACTTTGCAAAAGAAATAATCACTTTTCTCGCTGATTTTGAATGAACCAAATTGCTACACTTGTTAAACCCACAGCCCCTAAGGCTAACGCTATTGTTAATAAGGCGGTGGGTAAATCTTTGCCTAGTGTAAAACCGATGCAATTGGCAGCAGAAATGGTTCAACAACCTTCCATTATAGGTCATCTTCCGGATGCTTTATCTGAAAAGGATTCTTCAGGTTCTTCTTTACAGCTAAAATCATCCGCTGGCATTTTTAGTAACAACCAGCCTATTCAACGGAAGTCGGCATCAACTTGGGCCTATCAACTAAAATCGACAGTTGGTAATTCAACAGCAGATCCTGCAATTCAATTGGCATCTGCAAATAAAACCGGTTTGCCAGATAATCTAAGATCTGGGGTAGAGCAATTGTCCGGTATCAGTTTGAACGATGTGAAAGTTCATTACAATTCCAATAAACCAGCCCAGCTTCAGGCACATGCCTATGCGCAAGGCACAGATATACATATAGGGCCTGGTCAAGAAAAACACATGCCCCACGAAGCATGGCATGTGGTACAACAAAAGCAAGGAAGAGTGCAAGCAACTACCCAATTAAAGGCTACAATACCTATCAATGATGATGCTGGCTTGGAGCAGGAAGCCGATTTGATGGGGGCGAAAGCATTACAAATGAAAGGTATACCTGAAAATACTCAACCATCAACTACTAACCATAACGTAACCCAACTTTTAAATAAGGATGGCGAAGAAGATATAGATGAATCAGCCAATGAACGAGAAGCAATTACATTTGAAGACTTAGACCTAGATGAACAATTAGATGTTAGTGTGGCAGGTGGTAAGAAAGCTATTGAAGGGTTTTCAGGTATGAAGCCAGCACCATTGTTTCATACTGTTACTTGGTTTCAACATGCAAAAGGGGTAATGTATGACATTTCCGATAAATTTGATAATGCGGCATCTAGATTTGGGGGAGGATTTTATGCTTCTACTGATATGGAAACTAATTTATTGGAAATAGAACATCATAAATATGACGACCCCAAAGCGCCTAGATATCCATCCGTAACAATAATATTTGAAAATGTTCTTTCAGATAAAATTTTAGATTGTTCACATGGACAATTACAAAAATTAGTTCAATCTAACGACGCAGCACTTAAGCAAAAATGTCTAGAATTTGGGTATGATGGTATTTATTTTAAATCCTTAAGAGGCCCAGGGTATAATATTGTTTTATTTACTGAAAATCGGAAACAAATAATGGGGCCCGGCAAAGACTTTTTTAAGCATATGACCAAGGTGCCACAAGAAGAAAGTAAATCTCATGAAGACACAAACGGCATTCATATTACTGAATCAATCAATCTTTAGAAAACAAGCTAAAGAATTTGCCGATTTTAAATGTAGGCAAGGAATACGGATCAATCGTGGCAATTGAAACGATTGGTGCCATTACGTAAGATTAATGGCAATGTAACTTCAACATTTTCAGAACATTTATTGTATTTCAAAAAACAAGCTACAATACCTTGAAATAGTCTTTAATCGTGGCTTTCAAGCTAAAAAAGGCATAAAAAAAAGCCTCCTATTTCTATGAGGCTTCGTGAACTTAGGTAGCTGCAGTACGAACTTTTTAAAGGAAGATATTGAGTTGGTATTGCTTTATTAATGACCAAAAAATAACTGTTCGTTTCTTCTAAATTTTGGCAGCTCCGAATGGGATAAAAGCATTTTTATCGAAATCACTTTTGGAATTCAATTTCGCTCAAACTGTCATTTAAATTAGCCAGGAAATTGTTTCTTATTTCCCATACAATGCTGTAATCAATACCCATATAGTCATGGACAATTCTATTTCTAAAACCCCTGATTTTGTACCAGTCTATTGCTGGATATAAATCCTTAAAGTCATCCGGCAACCTATTTGCAGCTTCGCCAATGATTTCAAAATTTCTGATAACAGCATCAACGGTTTTACTATCATTGGCGAAATCTTCAAATGACATACCATTGGTGTAAGTCAGTATTTTGTTGCTGCTTTCTAAAATATCTTCGATCAGTAATTTTGGATTTCGCTTAGTCATATATATTTTCTGCTTCAATTTCAGAAAAATATTTTTTTTTGACAC
>CANIMM010000033.1 GCA_947468255.1 Chitinophagaceae bacterium
ATCAGTATAAGAAGAAGTAATAAATTTTTTATAGAAATCATTTTATGCATGTGCGTTCAATTTGCAGCTTGATTAACGAATGATTGCCTTAGTTATTGTGCTACCTAAGAAAACTTGTTTGCGAATATAAATACTTTACACGATACGAACGTATAATAAGGGATGATTTTGTTGATTTTTACTTATTTCTGCCATTTCAGGCATGAATTATTAAACTGGTGGCTTGCTATTCGATTACAATAGGTTACTTCCAAGTCTTTTTGGTGCTTCAATTTGAGTAGTTGGGAAAAAAGAAGCACTGGGGATGGGGTTTTTCATTTAATTTGGATAGGGGCTAGCGTAGCAATATAAATACCTATTGAAAAGCAAGAAAGAAAAATAGTTTATTTTTCTTTCTTTTTTTAACAAGATGTTATACATTTGTACTCTATACAGGGATTTTCCTGTTTTCTTCACCACCTCTAAATTATAACCTTATCGATTCTACGTCTACCTAACCAAGACAAAATACAGAATGAAAAAGGCTATAATCAAACTAACTGGGTTAGTTATTTTACTGGTAAGTGCCACCAGTTTAGTTCATGCGCAAGGCAATTCCATCAATGTTGTTACCTCTGCAGTTCCTTTCTTAAGAATTTCACCAGATGCTCGAAGCGGCGGTATGGGAGATGTAGGTATTGCCACTACTCCGGATGCGAATGCAGCATTTTGGAACTTAGCAAAAACACCTTTTAACACCAATAAAGGCGGTATTTCAGTCACCTATACCCCCTGGTTAAAGGATCTAGGGTTAAATGATGTTTATCTAGCGTCATTATCAGGATATTATAAGTTAGATGAGGAACAAGCGATATCCAGTTCTTTACGCTATTTTAGTTTGGGCAGTATTCAATTTACTGACAATTTGGGAAATGATTTGAGTTCCTATCGTCCACGTGAATTTGCATTTGATGCAGGTTATTCAAGGAAGTTGTCCAATAATTTATCTTTGGGAATTGCACTTCGATATATCAATTCGAATCTGGCAAGTGGAACGATCAATGGAGTCGCCTATAAAGCAGGATCTTCAGTTGCAGCAGATTTGAGTATGTTTCATACGGGTGCTAGTGCTGGCGGATCAGGGTTTAACTATGGTGTAACGTTAAGTAATTTGGGTTCTAAAATTTCTTATACGAGTGATGCAAATCAAAAGGATTTTATTCCCGCCAGTCTGGGTCTGGGGGTTGCCTACATTAAGGAGGTTGATCCTACCAATAAAATAACTTTCGGTTTGGATATTCATAAGCTATTGGTACCTACTCCTCCTTTAGTGGGTGATAGTGCTGGTCTGGCTAATTATCGTAGCAAAGGCGTTGTAGGAAGCTGGTTTAGCTCATTTGGGGATGCCCCTGGTGGATTTTCTGAAGAGTTGAAGGAGTTTCAGGCATCTTTAGGAGTAGAATACTGGTATAATAACCAGTTTGCTTTGCGTACAGGTTATTTTTATGAAAACCCTATAAAAGGCAATAGGCAATATTTTACATTAGGAGCTGGTTTAAAATACAGCACTTATGGCTTAAATTTCTCTTACCTTTTACCTTCTGGTTCTGGGGTTAGCCGTAATCCATTGTCTAATACCTTGCGATTTAGCTTGGTTTTTGATTTTGCTGAAGGGAAAAAGTAATTATAAAATATTTCACTTTAAAAAGCGTTCTGATTTAAGTCGGAACGCTTTTTATTTTTAAACTAACGTACCTTCGGCATTAATCAATAAATTAACAACATGAGTTTGAGAATTGGTTTTGGTATTGATTTTCATCAACTGGTAACCGATAGGGAATTTTGGCTGGGCGGCGTTAAAATTGATCATCCAAAAGGAGCCCTTGGCCATAGTGATGCGGATGTATTGTTGCATGCTATATGTGATGCAATGTTGGGCGCAGCCTGCTTGGGGGATATCGGTGTTCATTTTCCTGATACCGATGCTTCGCTGAAAAACATTGATAGTAAAATATTGCTTCAAAAAAGTTTTGAGCTCATACAAAATGCCGGCTACAACATTGTGAACATTGACAGCACTTTATGTTTACAAGCGCCAAAAATAAAGGATTATGTTCCTCAGATGCAAAAGGTAATCGCTGGCATCTTGTCATTGCAAATCACGGATGTATCCATTAAGGCTACCACCACGGAAAAATTGGGCTTTGTAGGAAGGGAGGAAGGGTTGGTGGCTTATGCATCTATTTTATTAGTAAAGCAGTAGTTTGGAGGCTAAAAAACAAAAAGTAAAAACCGTAAACTTATTACCTTTGCGGCTATTGAATTTGATAATACTATTGAATCAACGATCCGAAAGCTGTCGGATTGCCTGTGGCCAACAAAATATAAAATGAAACACCGCATGAATACAATATCTGTAAACATCATTAACAAATCTTCTAACGAATTACCTGCCTATGCAACCGAGGGGTCGGCTGGAATGGATTTAAGGGCTAATTTGGACCAAGCGATCACTTTGCAATCATTGGAAAGGATGTTAATCCCAACCGGATTATTTATTGAACTGCCAGATGGATATGAAGCACAGATTAGGCCTAGAAGTGGTTTAGCTATTAAACAGGGAATTACTTGCCTTAATTCACCAGGTACCATTGATAGCGATTACAGGGGTGAACTTAAGGTGATATTAATTAATCTTAGTAGTGAACCCCAGCTTTTGTCTCATGGCGATCGGATTGCTCAAATGATTATCAGTTCCGTGGATAAAGCCAATCTTATTTTGGTGCAAGAAATCAATAGTACAAATCGAGGTGAAGGAGGGTTTGGTCATACAGGAAAAAAATAAATTGCGAATTAAATAAATGAAACACCTAACTAATAATAGCAATCCCTTAGTCTTCATTTTTTTTGTATTGCTTGTAACATTGAATTCTGTGGGGTGCAAGACAGCAAAAAAAATCCAGGCAGCGGTTGATAAAAAAGATAGCACATCTATTAATATTACTCAACCTGTCAATGAGGATTCAATCTTGGTTATAAAGAACGCCCTTAAGACGGTACATGACAAACAAATTAATTTTAAAACTTTTTCTGCAAAAGTCAAGGTCGAATATGAAGATGCAAATGGAAAGCAGCCCAATATAACTGCCTATGTGAGAATTTTGAAAGATAGCATAATCTGGATATCGGGTTATGCAACAGTGTTTAATGTAGAGGCATTTAGAATTTTGATAAACAAGGACAGCGTTTTCGTTTTGGATAAAATTAATAAGGAGGTAAAGTCGAGGTCAATGGATTATTTACAAGAATTGACAGAAATACCCTTTGATTTAAATGCACTTCAAAATTTACTGGTTGGTAATCCGATTTTCTTAAACGATAGTGTGCTTTCTTATAAAGAAACGGAGTCAAAAATTTTACTGGCAACACTCGGCCAATATTTCAAGCACTTGCTAACACTGAGCAAGTCGGATCATTTATTAACGCATAGTAAATTGGACGATGTAAATATTGTAAGAAACAGAACTGCTGATATTACCTATGGCAATTATGAAACCATAAACGGGGTCAATTTTTCTACCTATCGGCAAATAACGGTTTCTGAAAAAAACAAACTGGATATCAATCTTAATTATAAGCAGTATGAATTTAATAAAGAGCTACTGATTGTTTTTAATATACCGTCCAGTTATATCCGAAAATAATAATTGGGCATAAGATATAGTTCATGGTTGTATGTTTTCCGTAGCTCAGATTTTTAATGTACCATGCGGCAGTAAAAAAAGCAAACTATTGTATATTTGTTATTCTTGTAAAATCAGCACATGATTAAATTTCTCTTCTTCTTACTTTTCTCTTTTTTAGTCGGTTGCCCCTTAATAGCTCAGACTACTGCACAACAGGAGTTGGAAAAGCAACGGCTTGAATTAAAAAGAGAAATTGAGCAAACGCAGGAGTTGTTAGATAAAAACAAAAAAAACACCAAAGAAAGTATTGGACAACTAGCGCTCATTAATCGCAAGTTGAATTTGCAGGAAAATATTATCGACAATATTAGCAAGGATATTAATTTACTGGACAATACGATTTATAAATCTCAGCGGGACGTAAATAAGCTCCAGGTATTATTGGATACGCTCAAACATGAGTATGCGAAAAGCATGTTGTATGCTTATAAAAATCGAAGTAATTCCGACTTCTTGAATTTTATTTTTTCTGCTGCTAATTTTAATGATGCGATAAAAAGAGTTACCTATTTAAAAAGTTATCGCAATTATCGAGAAATGCAGGGGGATAATATTTTGCGTACAAAATTACTCTTGAATCAGCGTATTGCTGAACTAACTGGAAATAAGGTAAAGAAAGGGGAGGTATTACAAACCCAGAGCAAGGAATTATCTGTGTTAGAATCACAACAACAGGAGAAAAATCAAATTGTAAGCAAGCTCAAGGAACAGGGAAAGGAATTGAATAACCAGATTGCGGCTAAGAAAAAGCAAATGCAAAAAGTTAGCAATGCTATTGCAGCAGCAATTAAAAGGGCACAGGAAATGGCAAGGAAGGAGGCATTGGCTAAAGCGATGGAAGAGAAGACGAGGCGCGATGCGGCCGAAAGGGCTGCTGAAAAAAGCAGGGCAGTAGCTGAAAAAGGGAATGCTCCTGCAGTTAACAAAACAGCTGCATTGAAACCAGAAAAAGCTTTACCCATTAGCGTTAGGCAGGAAAGCATTTTGTTAGGAAGCGATGCAGAAGTCAAATTGAATGCAAATTTTATAAGTAACAAGGGCGCATTGCCGTGGCCGGTAGATAAAGGGTATATGATCATGCGATTTGGCCCCCAAAAACTAGATATTGGAGTTACAGTAGATAATCCGGGAATAACGATTGGGAGTGAAATTGGCACACCCGTAAAAGCTTTATTTGATGGAGAGGTTTCTTCTGTTACGAATATAGAAAATATGCAAGTAGTGATTCTCAAGCACGGAGCCTATTTCACCACGTATAGTAATTTATCGGGTGTTCATCTAGCA
This sequence comes from Chitinophagaceae bacterium, assembly GCA_947468255.1. Classification (GTDB taxonomy): domain Bacteria; phylum Bacteroidota; class Bacteroidia; order Chitinophagales; family Chitinophagaceae; genus Ferruginibacter. The sequence goes on from CANIMM010000033.1 coordinate 5,010, forward strand.
CGTGGGCAAAGCATTCAAACCGGACAGGTGGTAGGAAAAGTGGCGTCCAATGATGAAGGGATTGGGTCAATTGACCTGATCATAAGCAATGAAAAAAGCAATCTGAATCCAGAAGGATGGTTACGACGTAGATAATTATCCAATCAATCGCTGGTATAGTTTTTCATATTGAGGAACTATATTTTCTATATCAAATCGTTTAGCCTGCAACAGTGCATTTGCTTTAAATCGATCATGGGTTTCTTTATCCCGTAAGATGAAGAGTGCATTTTTACTCATATCTTCTACATCGCCTACATCACTCATAAATCCACAGTTGCCCTGGATAATTATTTCGGGCAATCCACCGGCATTGGTAGATATCACGGGCACTTCTGCAGCCAATGCTTCCAGTGCTGCCAATCCAAAACTTTCATATTCACTGGTCAGTAAAAAAAGATCGGCGATGGGTAAAATATCCTCCATTTGCTCTTGTTTGCCCAAAAATTTAATGTTTTCAAAAGCACTGCTTTTTCTTGCTTCGGCCTCTATAAAGGAACGTTCGGGGCCATCCCCCAATAACAATAATCTGGCAGGAATTTTTTCATTGATTAGTAAAAAAGTCTTCACTACATCTTCCACTCGCTTTATTTTACGGAAATTACTGGCATGAACAATAATTTTTTCACCTTGAGGGGCAATTAATTTTTTAAAGGCATCAATCGGTTTTTTATTAAAGCGTGTTACATCAACAAAGTTGTGTATCACCTCAATATCTTTTTCTATGTCAAAGTTTTTATAGGTTTCACTTTTTAGGTTGTCGGATACAGCTGTTAAAATATCGCTCTCATTCATCGAAAAAGTAACTACCGGTCGGTAAGTTTTATCTCTGCCCACCAGTGTTATGTCTGTGCCATGTAAAGTGGTTATTACAGGAATGAAAATACCCTGTTTGGCTAAAATTTGTTTGGCGATATAAGCCGCAGAAGCATGTGGTATAGCATAGTGTACATGTAGTAATTGAATGTTATTGTTGGTAATTACATCTACCATCATACTCGACAAGGCGGTTTCATAAGGGGGGTAGTCGAATAATGGGTAGGTGGGAACCCTTACCTCATGATAAAAAATGTTTGCATGAAAATGACTTAGCCTTACAGGTTGTTGGTAAGTAATAAAGTGTATCTGGTGCCCTTTATCAGCCAGCGCTTTTCCTAACTCAGTTGCCAGTACGCCACTTCCCCCAAATGTCGGATAACAAACTATTGCGATATTCATATTATAAATTTAATAATAAAGAAGATTGGAAAGCAGCCTGAATGGTATGTTCAGACCCTTTTTTACTAAAGATTCCTTTAGGGTCCATTCATTCGCATCAATTCATTCAACCATTCCATTTATTGGCGACTGATTAAAACTGCTGCAATTTACCGATTTATTATTGTCGGCGTCGTCCATTCATGTAATACATTTAAATCACTAAATTTGTTAACTTAAAATAGGCTATGATCCAAAAAATTACAATAATCCTAATTGCTAGTTTACTCTCATTGGGCAGTTCGGCCCAAAAAGAAGATTCACTGGTCATTAAAATGATTGCGGACAATATATTGATTCATGGAAAAGCATATGAAAACCTACGGCAGATTTGCAAAAAAATTGGTCCAAGGTTAAGCGGTTCTATTCAAGCCCAAAAGGCGGTAGCGGCTACTGCTCAAATGCTGCGTGATTCGGGGGCAGATACGGTGTATTTTCAGCCTTGTATGGTTCCCCATTGGGTAAGGGGTGTAAAAGAAGTGGGCTATATAAAGTTACCCAACGGGTCTAAGTATCCATTGAATCTGTGCTCCTTAGGTAATTCCGAGGGCACAGGGTTGAAGGGAGTCAATGCTCCCGTAATTCAAGTTAGTACTATTGAAGAATTAGAAAAATTGGGTAAAACTGGTATTAAGGGAAAAATTGTTTTCTTTAATTTCGAGATGAACCCGACTTATATTACCACTTTCAAAGCTTATGGGGAGAGTGGGGTTTCAAGAACTGCAGGCCCTTCAATGGCTGCAAGGTATGGAGCAATAGGGGTGCTGGTTCGATCCTTGGCAAGTAATTTTGATGACTTTCCTCATACCGGGGTTACTATTTACAACGATTCTTTTCCTACAATACCTGCTGTGGCAATCAGTACCAATAATGCCAATTGGCTGAGTAGTCAGCTAATGAAGCAACAAAAGCTAACTGCCTTTTTCAGGAATACCAGTGCCATGTTGCCGGATGAGCCTTCTTTTAATGTAATTGGAGAAATAAGGGGTAGCTCATTTCCAAAGGAAATCATTACGGTGGGGGGGCATTTAGATAGTTGGGATCTTGCAGAAGGAGCTCAGGATGATGGTGCAGGTTGTGTGCAGAGTATCGAAATACTTAGGGTGTTTAAGGCAACCGGCATTCGCCCTAAAAGAACCATCCGAGCTGTAATGTTTATGAATGAAGAAAACGGCGGCAGGGGCGGCAGTAAATATCTGGAGCTAGCTAAATTAAACAGAGAGAATCATTTCTTTGCGTTAGAAAGTGATGCAGGGGGATTTTCACCAAGGGGGTTTTCTCTTGACATGAGCGAAGGGCAAGCAAATAAGATTAAGCAATGGAAAAACTTGTTTTATCCTTATGGCGTATATGATTTTTCAGCCAGCGGAAGCGGATCAGATATTGGGCCTTTAAAGGAAACGGGGGCTGCATTAGCAGGTCTTAGGCCCGATGGACAGCGTTATTTTGATGTTCATCATGCACCAACGGATGTTTTTGAAAATGTGAGTAGCAGAGAACTTCATATGGGGGCTGTAAACATGGCTGCCCTTATTTATTTGGTAGACAAATATGGATTAAATTGATTTGCATAATTTATAATGGCAATAAATGCATTCCTTACTTTATACAATAAAAAATGAGTGGATATAAAAAGATTTTTTACTCGGTAGTTTTTTGCACTATTCTGGGATTGGCCTTATTCGGGTATTGGAAGTATTATTTTACTTTTAGTGAGGGGTATCGTACCGGCTTGATTCAGAAATTGTCGCATAGGGGAGTTTTTTTCAAAACATATGAAGGCGAATTGGTATTAAGCAGCATTGTATCTTCCAATAATATCGCATTGGCTTCTGAAAAATTTTATTTCTCAGTACCCAATGATAGCATTGCCAACCTGCTTCAAAACTATGAAGGCAAACAGGTGAAACTCCATTATGTACAAAAGAATCACCCAATTTGTTGGCGCGGCGATAGCGAGTATTTAGCAGATGGAGTCATTGCTCAGCAAGACTTAAAATAAAAATTTGCTAGGTCTGTAATAAAAATATGACTGGCTTTTTATGCAGGTCGATTTTTTCTTTTTGCCATTCTGCCACCGTTTTTGTTTTAATGAATTCGTTACTGCTTGTTAACTCCGAAGCGATACAAATTTTGGTGGTAAGTTTGCATGTCTTTAAAAGGGCTTCCAGCAACTGGTTGTTTCGGTAGGGGGTTTCAATAAAAATTTGGGTGCTATTTTTTTTTGCAGAAGTAAGTTCCATTTCCCTGATCAGTTTTGTTCGTTCAATATTGTCAATTGGAAGGTATCCTACAAATTCAAATTGTTGACCGTTCATACCGCTTGCCATTAATGCCAGTAGGATAGAGCTTGGACCTACTAGTGGTTTTACGGTAATATTCAATTGCTGTGCCAGTTCGATTAGGATTTGTCCGGGATCTGCAATTCCTGGACATCCGGCTTCACTAATAATCGCTATATTTTTACCCTCCTTTATTTTTTGTCGGAAACTGCTTTTTTGTTCTTCCTCAGCCTTATGAATAGTAAACCATTCATAATCATCTATAACGATATCCTTGCAAATGCTTTTCAAAAAACGCCGTGTAGTGCGTTCATTTTCCGCAAAAATTACCTGGCAATCTTTTACTGCATCAATAAGGTAGGTTGGAATCGTTTGAAGTGCCAAATCATCCAATACAGACGGCACTAAGTAAACTATACTCATAAATAGCGGCAGTTTTGTTGATGGGTAATTAAAATAAGATTTAGATTCAAAGGGGTTTTAATAGCAAATGTATCATTGCCCATTTTATTGGCGGGTTTTGTACAAACTAATAGTAGCCGCTATTACAGAATAGCTGGGGGCTAGCACCCAGCCAACCACTACAATCAGGTGCATTAGATAAAAGACAATACCATTTCCAATGGCTAGTCCTTTGTGTTCGCTAATAAATGCGATGCTTTGCGATGCAGATAATTTATTTCTTTCGCAGCTATAATCGAGCATAGAAAATCCAAGGTAGTACGCTTCAATAAGTAATGCAAAAAAAGGAGTAAACCAACCAAAAAAAGGAATGAACGATAAAATTAAAATAGATACGATGTATACAGTTTGCCATAAGGCATTACGAAACACTAATTTTACGCTTCTACCGATGTCTATAAGCAATTGATTGAAACTGAAAGGGAATTCCTTGTCCTCCATGATTGCGCTTGTCTTTTCGCTTAAGTAGGCAAAAAGGGGCGACCCAATAATTAAAAAAATATATTTAAAAAGGGAAAAATAAAATAAAATTAAAACTAGCTGAAGAATAACTTGGCCGAAAATAAACAGAAACTTAAGCCAGCTTTCCTCGAGTGTAAACATCCATTTTTTTAGTCCAGTTACAGAAAAGAGCAGGTCGATTGCATTTCCACTGCTTATCCAAAATAAGTAAATGCCTGCCGCAAATAGTAAGGCATATATGATGCCAGGTATTAAAATCCATTTCCAAAGGCGGTGCTTTACGATAAATTGATGCGCCTGGTAATAAGACTGAATGGCAATAATAATATCTTTTAACATGTTTTAGGTAAAGCTTTTTTCTATGGATGAGCGATTGATTTGATTGCAAATGATTCGTTCCGAATTTTTAATTTTAAAATGGCAAAAAAACCAGTTCTATTAAAATGGTAATTGATTACTCAGCTAAAAATACAATTAAGTTGAAACAATTAGCGATTTGAAAATTTAAATATCCAAAAGGGTTGCCTGTTTTTGTAAAAATGGCACTAAAATTTTGGACAGGGAATACCCTTGATTTGGCTGGATTTCTTAATATAAATAAGAGAAAACTCTGCGCCACCTCTACTTGCAGTAGCCGCTTTCAAGCTAGAGGTATTAACATCATAACTAGCACCAATTCTCAATCCCTTTACTTCTATCCCTACATAAGGTATTAAAGCATCATTCATCCGAATCCAGGAGCCAAAATACAGATTGCTGGGATGATCCGTATCGCCATTTAAATTGGCAGACAATGCAGCTCCAGCTAATATTTCACTGGCATTGTTTTGGATTTGTTGAATAATGGAGGCGTTAACGGAAAGTACATTGCTTACCGGAAAAGAATACCCTCCATGAATCGTTACTCTGGAAGAAAGGTTCCAAACTTTGTCAATAAAGCTGAGATTGGGCCGGTTGATATGATAGATGGAGGCACCCAAATAATAATTATTTGAACCGGTGCTGGAACCGGAATACAATATGCCGGCATTTATATCCATATAATTGCGGGCATTACCATTGTTTAAATTTTCTGCTGTTACTCCGGTAAAGCCGTTTTGGGTCAACTGGTCTTCGAAAGTTAACTTGCTAAAATCCAATATGGTACTGCTATAAGTTGCCTGAAACCCAGCTCCAAGTGTATTGTATCCATTTTCATCCAGTGCCTTGTGATAGCTTACAGAAACTGAGCCGTAATTAAGTTTCAATGCGGCATCTGCACTTTGATCACTGACTGCAGAAAATCCAATTCCAAAAACATCTCCCTCACCAATTTTGTTTTGTAATAGATTGAAATCAGCAGAAGCGCTGGTGGTTACATAAGCTTTAGGTATGGATGGCCACTGATCACGGTGGTTGGCAGTCAATCTCATCTCTCCATCAAACTTACCAGTGAAAGCGGGATTGAGTGTTTGTGGCGATGCGAAAAATTGAGAAAAATGAGGATCCTGCCCCTTCACTAAAAAGGAAAGCAGCAAAATCCCGCTGAATAGTATTAATTTTCTCATTGTGTTCTTCTTTCAAAATACCCTCAATAACTCCTTTGCAGCAGGAGCACAAATAACAATAATTTGCTGTTGCAAGTTCGGTCTATTAATGTAAAAAAAGTACTGATTATTTATTTTAGCATTTTATATGGTGGAATTCAGGCTCATCCTCCTTGTTTTCAATAAAAAACAGCTGCTTCATTTAAAGGCTAGGATTGTATTTTTTGTCCAAATGCTAAATCGCCTGCATCCCCCAAACCTGGAACGATATACCCCTTGGCAGTTAATTCATCGTCAATATCACCACACCAGATGGTCGCTTTTGGATAAGCCCTTAAAACATATTCGAGACCTACTGTGCAGGCGATTGCGCAAACAATATGGAGTTCTTTGATCTCGCCTTCTTGTTTCAAAGATTGAATCACTTTAACCAGTGAAGCACCTGTCGCAATCATCGGGTCGCTTATAATTACCACCTTGTCTTTAATTGCTGGGCAACTCATGTAATCAAGTTTAATTTCGAAACTCCCATTTTCCTGATGTTTGCGGTAGGCGCCGATAAATGCATTTTCACCTTTGTCAAAGTAATTGAGTAGTCCGTTATGCATTCCAAGGCCTGCCCGAAGGATAGTAGCTAACACAGGCTGTGACTGTAGTACTTTGCAATTGGCTATCCCTAATGGGGTTTCGACCTCTTTATTTTCCCATACTAATTTTTTACTGATTTCATAAGCGGCCACTTCCCCAATTCGTTCTAGATTTCTTCGAAAACGCATTTGGTCAGACTGGATATCTCGGTCTCTTAACTCAGACATCCAGTTGCATACCAATGAATTTTGATCGCTTAAATTTATAATCATACCAATGGATAGATTTTAATACCTCTATATTTACAAAACTATATTTTGCAATTTAAAAATTGAAATTTAATTATGGTTTATAAGGTAATAGGTGTTTCAAGTGGTCACATATCGAAAGGGTTGGATATTGTTTTTGTAGAATTGAACGAAATAGGGGGTAAGTGGAGCTATGAGATAATCGTAGAAGATAGCACCTTTTTGACAGATTTTTGGAAGGTACAATTGGCAGGAGCATCACAATTGCCGGTATTGGAATACCATCTGTTGCATACTTCATTTGGAGCTTATATTGGAGAGCAGATTAACGAATTTATTCAGCGCAATGAGCTCAATCATAAGGTGCATTTGGTTGCATCGAATGGGTATACGGCCTTTCATTTACCAGAGCGGAAAATGACGGCTCAATTGGGCCATGGGGCATCGATAGCGGCTGAGACTAAATTGCCGGTCGTGACGGATTTATGTTCATTGGATATGGCTTTTGGGGGAAGAGGGGAACCGATGGATGCTATTGCCTCAAAATTATTGCAGCCCGAAAATGCGTCCTTGCCATTAACAATTGCGTTGATGGGAGTTTTGAGGTGGCGCGAGGAAACTACCATGTTAGCTTCCTCATCGGGCGCTGGGCAGGATAGTATTGGCGGAGCATTGTGGTTAGGTACGGAAGCCTAATTGCATTGTATAAAAAGCAAGTACTTAATAGTGTCCGAAAAATTGAAAACGATCTCCATTAAATAGCCCCAGATCACTTAGTTTTATATGAGGGATTACCAATAATGCCATAAAAGACAAGGTCATAAAAGGAGCTGCCAATGTTGAACCCAATTCATCTTTGACCATTCGGTCGATTTTCGTGTAAGCTGCGGCTACCTGGTATCCGTCGGCATTGCTCATTAAGCCAGCTACCGGCAAGGGTAATACCAGTTGCCGATTTTTAGAAATACAACTTATGCCTCCCCGGTTTTTGATAACTAAATTGACTGCCCTGCAAATGCTTTCATCGTCTACGCCTACTGCTATAATATTATGACTATCATGTGCCACAGTAGATGCAATGGCTCCCTGTTGCAGCCCAAAATTTTTTACAAACGACTTTGCAATTGGAGCTTTCGTATACCGATTCACTACCACCAATTTTAAAATATCTTTGTTTACCTCACTTACTATTTCCCCATTTACAATATGCGGGATAGCGATTAGCTGGTTTGTTATCAATTGCCCTTCAACAGCTTCAATTACTAAAATTTCCTTTTCATCAGTGTGTTGGATAGAAAAATCAATAGCAGCTTGTTCATCACAATTAAATTGGTTAATAGTCTCTGAAACATTTCCATTGATGAATGACTGCCCTTTTTCGGCCACCAGTTCTCCATCTATATAGGTTTGGATTACAGTAAAGTTTACAAGATTCTCTACTACAATAAAATCAGCGGCATCATTTATTCTTAGTAGCCCCACCTCCAGTTTATAATGCAGGACTGGGTTAATACAGGCGGCTTGTAATACCTTAAAGGGGTTAACTCCTTTTGCCACCGCCCTTGAGCAAAGCAGGTTGATATGCCCTGCTACCAGACTGTCGGGATGCTTGTCATCGCTGCAAAACATGATATCGTTTGGATAGTCATTTAGTAAACCAATTAGAGCATCAAAATTTTTTGCGGCACTTCCTTCCCTTATCAGAATCTTCATGCCAAATTGCAGTTTTCCTAAAGCTTCTGCTGCAGTGAAACATTCATGATCGGTACTGATGCCGGCATTGATATATTTTTTTGCTTCTGCTCCCCTAAGTCCAGGTGCATGCCCATCCACTGGTTTATTATATTTTTTGGCAGCTGCAATTTTTTCCATCACCTGTTTGTCTTCCATTAATACTCCCGGAAAATTCATCATTTCACTTAGGTATTTTATTTCATCTTGCTGTAGCAAACGATCCACATCGCTGGGAGTTAAAACAGCACCTGCGGTTTCAAAACTGGTAGCAGGCACGCAACTGGGTGCGCCAAAATAAAATTTAAAAGGAACGGTTTTACCATTGGATATCATGAATTCAACACCTTTCATTCCGCACACATTGGCAATTTCGTGCGGATCACTGACCGTGGCTACTGTACCATGTACTACTGCAAGTTTGGCAAACTCACTGGGTACCAGCATAGAACTTTCTATATGAACATGACTATCAATAAAACCCGGTAAAATAAAGGCTGCTTGGGCTTTAGGGCCCGATTCAATTTGCGTTATTTTTTTAATTCTTTTTTGTTCTATTGTTATCTCACCAAAAAACACCTGTTGGTTAAATAGATCTACAATATTTCCACCTATTTTTTGTATCATTCTTGGAAGGTATAATTGAAACAAATATAAGTCCGTTTGCTCGGTTGCATTGTACGAATTTTTGCTATCTTCAATTTCAAATTGTCGGGTTGAGTAATTTATTTATATTTGGATTGTCGGTGGTTTTTTTGCTATTGGCACAGTTTGCATCTGCTAAAACAGCCGATGAGATCATAGAAAGGCATCTATTAGCCTGTGGCGGTCTAGAAAAATTATCAACCGTACAAAGCATTTATTTTGAAGGGATTACGGTGGATGGGGCAATGGAGTCTGGTATTAAAATTGTAAAGGAGCGGAATAAGTTTTGTCGAACTGAAATTGTTACTGGAGAAGAAAATGCTTTTTTATTGGTTACAAACATGGGGGCTTGGTCGTTTTCATCTCAAAGACCCGGTTTTGCATCAGTAATTCCCAGCGAACAGGCAGATGCTTTGCAATTGCAGATTGACACAATTGATCCGCTGGTTGATTACCTTGCTAAGGGGCATGAAGTTTCATTGATGGGAAAGGAGTTGTTGGAAGAAAATAAATGTTATAAATTAAAATTGAAAACAAAATCGGGTGTTGAGATGTTGTATTGGATTGATGCTAATACATATTTGATAAACCAATCATCCATTGGTCACCCTAGCGGAGCTAATGAAACACAGACACAGTATAAAAATTACAAAGCAATAGGGGGAGTTAAATTCGCCCAAAGCATTATTACCTATGAATCTAATAGAAATCAGCCTAATAAATCGGAGGAAATTTCCTTTAAAAAAATACTAATCAATCCACCTATTGACCCAACAATGTATCAACCTTTATAATCAAACATAACCAAACAGCATGAAAAAATTAACCATTGGCTTATTGGCAATTGCAGCAGTAATAAGCATTCAGTCGATCAAAGCACAAACCGTGGATGAAGTGATTGACAAATACCAAATCGCCCTTGGGGGTAAAGAAAAACTTTTGTCGCTAAAATCAGTTAAAATGACTGGTAGTGTCAATGTGCAGGGTTTTGATGTAGGGGTAATTGTTACCACCGTTGATGGGGTAGGTACTCGCAACGATATTTCAGTTCCTGGAATGGGAGAGGGTTTTCAAGTGGTGAATCCAAAAAAAGGATGGGATTTTATGCCATTTCGCGGACAGACTAGTCCTGAAGAAGTTTCAGACGAACAGTTGAAAGCTTCTCAGGGTTTACTAGATCTACCGGGGATATTGGTAAATTACAAAGAAAAGGGAAGTCAAGTAGAATTATTGGGTAAGGAAAATGTATCCGGTGCCGAATGTTTTAAACTGAAGCTGACCAATAAAATTGGAAAAGTGTACACTTTGTATATCGATGCTAAAACCTATTATCGGGTGAAGTTGATTTATAAATCCTACTCGTCTAATGGGGAATCAGACACGGAAGTAAGTTTTGGAGATTACAAAAAAACTGCTGATGGGTATGTATTTCCTTTCACTCAAACTATTGAATCTGGGAGTATTGTATTTAAAACAATTGAAATTAATCAGCCCGTTGACGAAAAGATATTTACAGTTAACTAGCTTTCGGGAGATTAAGTTTCCATCATTTTTATCAGGCGCTTGTGTGATGTAAAATGGGGTTTTTCGTTACCGATACTAAGTTTTGTAGGAATTAAATATAGAATTGTGAAAGAAAGCTCGAAATTCGGGCTTTCTTTTTGTCGCAATTTTCTTACCTTCGCAAAGTTTTCAAAACAAATAAAATATTTTAATTATGAGTACAGTAAAAGTTGCCATCAATGGATTCGGACGTATCGGCCGGTTAGTTTTTCGCCAAATTTATAATATGCAGGGTATTGAGGTGGTTGCCATCAATGATCTAACCAGTCCTGCGGTATTGGCACATTTATTAAAATATGACAGTGCACAAGGTCGTTTTGGTCAGGAAGTTACTGCTACTGAAAATTCAATTATTGTAAATGGTCACGAAGTAAAAATATACGCTCAAAGAGATCCTGCACAAATTCCTTGGGGAACTCACCAGGTAGATGTGGTAATTGAAAGTACTGGTTTCTTTACTGATAAAGCCAAAGCAGAAGCCCATATTACAGCAGGTGCAAAAAGAGTCGTTATTTCTGCTCCAGCAACCGGCGATTTAAAAACCGTTGTTTTCAATGTTAACCACAGTATTTTAGATGGTAGCGAAACAATCATCAGTTGTGCAAGTTGTACTACCAATTGTCTTGCTCCAATGGCTAAAGTGTTAAATGATCAATTTGGAATAACAACGGCTATTATGACTACCATTCATGCCTACACCAATGACCAAAATACCCTCGATGCTCCTCATCCTAAAAATGACTTGCGCAGGGCAAGGGCAGCAGCTGCCAATATCGTTCCCAACAGTACCGGTGCAGCAAAAGCAATTGGCGTGGTATTGCCCGAATTAAAAGGAAAATTGGATGGAAGTGCACAAAGGGTTCCTGTAATTACCGGTTCACTTACTGAGTTGACTAGTATTTTGGAGAAAACGGTTACCATCGAACAAGTGAATGCAGCGATGAAAGCAGCAAGCAACGAAAGCTTTGGTTATACGGAAGATGAAATTGTTAGTTCTGATGTAATCGGCACCAATTTTGGTTCATTGTTTGACGCAACGCAAACCAAAGTAATGTCTGCAGGCGATAAGCAACTGGTAAAAACAGTGAGCTGGTATGACAATGAAATGAGTTATGTTTCTCAATTGGTTCGGACCGTAAATTATTTTGCAGGTCTTATCAGTAAATAAGTCATTCGAAAATAAACTTTTAATGGTAGGCTTAATTGTTTTAAAATTAGTTTAGCTAGAAAATACATATTGAGAATCGGAGTTTTATCAACCAATCATCCAGTTCTTTTCTTACCGTTTTAACAGATAAGGCTCTCAATTCAATTGGGAGCCTTATCTATTGTATCATCCTTAAAAATACGTTCCATAGAAAGGGACAATGGCATTATGAGTAAATTTTCCAACTTTAATTTCAGCGGCTTAAAGGCCTTGGTAAGGGTAGACTTCAATGTGCCTTTGAATGATAAATTCGCCATCACAGATGACACCAGAATGTCGGCAACAATCCCCACCATCAAAAAAATATTGGCCGATGGAGGGAGTGTTATTTTAATGAGTCATTTTGGCCGACCAAAAGAGGGACCTACGGATAAATATTCGCTGAAGCATTTGGTAAAGCATTTGGAAGCTTTGTTGAATACGGATGGCAAACCAACCACTTCGGTTCTTTTTGCGAATGATTGTATTGGGGAACAGGCTTATCTTTCTGCCAGTGCATTGAAAGCGGGAGAAGTATTGTTGCTTGAAAATCTTCGATTTTACAAGGAAGAGGAAAAGGGGGACGAATCTTTTGCTGAAAAATTAAGCAAATTGGGCGATGTGTATGTGAATGATGCATTTGGAACAGCCCATCGGGCACATGCATCTACGGCCGTAATCGCAAAGTATTTTGGTGCAGATAAAAAAATGTTTGGATTATTGATGGAAGGCGAAGTAATCAGTGCAGAAAAAGTATTGC
>CANIMM010000034.1 GCA_947468255.1 Chitinophagaceae bacterium
GCATGGGGAAAACCCCCAGGAATTTCAACTTTGACCCAACCGGCAATTTCTTACTAGTGGCCAATCAACAAAGCGATGACATTGTGATTTTTAAGATCAATAAAAAAACCGGGTTACTAACAGATACGAATAAACGAATAAACATAACCAATCCGGTTTGTATCAAATGGATCCATTAATTTGCTTTGCTGATTAGGTATTGAGCTGGTGGAATTATAAAGTTGTATAGTTACTGTAGTTCTGAAAACAATACATCCATTTATTATTTTGGTATCTGATTAATTTCATCCAGTCGGGGTCTTAATCTTTGCCTACTTTTATTAAAAACCATTTGGCCTTTTTCAATCCCTTTTCTTAATTCCTTTTGCTCCTCTATGGGAAGATTAAAAACAGTTTGGCATTCAGCAGAACAGCAACCATCCATTTTTTCGGCACAGGCAGTGCATTGAATGAACAATAAGTGACAACCATCATTATTGCAATTGGTATGGGTATCAGCAGGCTTACCACACTGGTGACATTTAGCAATCACCGCTTCGGTGATGCGCTCCCCTAGCCGATCATCAAATACAAAGTTTTTTCCTATAAACTGACTTTCCAATCCCTGCTCCCTCACCTGTTTTGCATAATGAATGACTCCTCCTTCCAAATGAAAAACATTGTCAAATCCGTTGTGCAGCATATACGCACTTGCTTTTTCACATCGGATGCCCCCAGTACAATACATAATGATGTTCTTGTCTTTATTATCCTTCATCATTTCCACCGCCATTGGCAACTGTTCCCGAAAGGTGTCACTGGGGATTTCCAATGAATTTACAACATGTCCAACTTCGTATTCGTAATGGTTTCTCATATCAATCACGATGGTATTGGTATCCTGAAGCAAGTCATTCATTTGACCAGCGTTTACATACTTCCCCCGCTGCTCCATACTAAAAGCAGGATCATGGATGCCATCAGCAACTATTTTATCCCTAACCTTAATTTTTAATACCCAAAAAGATTTACCATGGCTTGATGCTTCATTTGGACGAATGGAATTATCCACAGCTATATTCAGCCGTAATCCCTTTAAAGGCTCGATAGAGTTGATGTAAATCTTAAAAGCTTCCACATTGCTATCGGGTACACTAATTTGAGCATTAATTCCTTCTTGTGCAATGTAGATCCTGCCAAACACTTTTAATACATTCAGCGCCCTATACAATTCATCTCGGAATTGAAGGGGTTCGGCTATAGGGAAATATTGATAAAATGAAATGGTGGTACGATGCTCCTTTTCTTCGTACAATAGCTTTTTTAACTCCGCTTGGGATACACGGTTATGAAGTAATGCCATAAAGTTATTTTTTGATCCTGTATTTCGACAGAAAATTGATTTTTCAACCGGCAATATTACCGACTAATAAATGAATTGGATGCTTGCAGGGCAAACCAAAAATATAAGCAAAGGTATGAAAAAGACTGTTTCATTTAGGCCGTTGAACAAAGATGTCCATTAACTAAATATAATAAAGAAGCGAAAATAACCCATTGCCAACTTGACCGCTCTTATAAAAAAGCTGATGTTGCAATTATACTAATTTTGGCATTTAATAGAATCCAAGACAACCTATTTAAAGCCTTTACCTACCTCTAATTTTTATCCCATCTCCTAGTAATCCTGCCGTACCAAGACGAATACCTGCAGTGGCTCTTTGCCCATTTTGATATCCAGCAACAATATCAATCCTGAACAGTTTTAGTATGTTTTCCAAACCCACAAAAAGTTCCGAATAATTATCAGACTGGTTGATAAAAAATGAATTTCCACCTGCCACCATATTCCAGTTTAAGCGATTAAAAAGGGGGATTTTATTCGTCACCAAACCATTGAAATGATGCTCTAAATGAACAATACTAAAAAAGGTTGCCGTAGTGCTATTGGCATAATAAGGAGCCAATTGAAAACTGTTCAGGTATTCACCCGCAAGTGTGGACTGATTACCATTAAAATGCTGGTAATCCTGAATAAATACATTCTTTCGATTAATAAAACCACCCACCCCAATCTTATAATGGAAAGTGCCTGCCAATTTTAAATTCTTATTATCCCATATACTAAAGCGCCACTTATCAAAATTGACATCACTGCCCAGTATGCCCTTGAATCCCTTCGTATAATTAAAACTAAAGGTGGGCAATTTTGAATCAATTGGTACTTTCCTATTTGGGTACTGTATAAAATGAAGGCCGGGCTTGATACTTACATCAAAACTCAAGATCAGCGCCTGGTGTCGGGTAAAATCAGCTGCACTAATTTTTTCGGATGGATAGTTGGGAGTAAAGTGAATGGTATCCATTTTGTGAAATGTAAAATTGGTGGTATTGGAAAGCGGTATCCGATCTTCATACAAAGCGCTTATCGCTGCTTGTAAGCCACTTTCATATTTCTTGCTAAAGCCAACGTTAAGAAAAATATTTTCATAGGTTTTTAGAAAATTAGTGCCAAAAAAAAGTGTATTAATTGAATTGATCAATGGTAAAATTTGGCTTTCCTTATTAAACTGAGAAACCCTTTTACCTGCCGAAAGATTCCAGGAATGCCTTTTCAACTTTTTATTAAAATCAAGATTTCGATTTTGCAAACTCATATCGAGCCAAGTATTTAAATGCCCATTAGAAAACCCATATCGAATATTGGGGCGAATGGTAAGTCTTTGCTTATTTGCTAAAATAAGTTTCTCAAAATAAGCCGCTGAATTGATTACTGCACCCTCTACCGTATTGTATTCAAATTTTTTAATGAGTGGAGTAATCCCCCAACGATAAGTGCCTGAAAGACTGTAATGGGTTCGGTTAACCCCTTTCCAAAACACCCTTGAAGGATGAAATTTACCCTGCCTTTTTTTCAAAGAATCGATCGATTTTTTGGTGAGCGACTCGGCTTTTTTCACCTCAAAAAGACTATCTTTTACTAGATAGTCTTTTACCTCTTCTTTTTCAAGTGGCATAGGTCGAACGGAATCCCAATAGGCTTTCGATTTTTTGTTTACACCACTATCATATCGAATAATCACTTTATCAAAAAACTTTTTTGCAAACACTGGTTCAATGTTGTAATCAGAATAAACATTGACAAAATTAGCCACCGCATCAACCCCTAATTGGTTAAAGCTAAAATGCAGCAATTGGTTTTTAACACACCATACATCACTATCAATCGGAATATATAATTGAGTGATTTGTAGCGAATCAATCACTTCCAGCTGTGACTTCTTAGTCAACAGCAGATCCACACTATGGATACGCCAATCCGACTCTGTGATATTGATAATGCCCGAAAAAAGGGGTTCATAATTTCGCCTGGGCTTTACCCGAATACTATTTATTTCCTTTCCGTTTTCCCAAAAACTACCCAGGTATTTGAAGCTGTAATAACCAATCGCGCCATCGGCAATAGGTGAAACAAAGCCGCGGGGGTTTAATCTTTCTGCAAAAACAGTTACATTGTTTTGATAAAAAGAAAGGAAAGTAGGAAAAGTAAAACCAAATCCTCCGCTACCACTTACCCTACTGCTTTTTACATCAATTTTAAACTTATCCGGCAGCAATCTTGCTACCGAGGAAATGGATTCTGACAAATAAATAATTCCCTGCCCCATCGAATCAAGCATCATATTTTGGCGACGATCTTCTGGCATTTTTGTACCAAATATTTTATTGGGCAGCTTGCGAAGTTTCACCATGTTTTTAGTATACAGCTCGCAGGTAAAAGCTCTAACTTGATGGTTGTAAAAGTCCCTTTTTTTTATGGCAGCACGGATAATAGCATATGCAGGATCTTCATCGGTAGTTTTCACAACCACTTCCTTCAACAAAAGTTTTTGATTAGATAAAACAAAAGACATTTCCTTATCTTGAGAAGTAATGGTAATGTCTTCTTGGCTGGAAGCATAGCCAATATGCTGGCAAATTAAAGTGTATTTTCCCGGAGAAAGGGATATGCTAAACCTCGCCTTGTTATTGGCACTAACACCCATTGATGACCCTTTAACGGTTATGGATGAGTAGGGCAATAAATCGCCTTTCTCATTGAATACAGTACCAGCAATTTTTTGTGCAATAATATTTCCAGCAAGAAAAAAAGAAAAAAGAAAAAACAATATCCGCATAAAAAGATTTTAGATGACCTCTAAATAAACTGAGATGACATCTTTTTATTTTCGACGTACATAACTTCCTGCAAGCGCTGCTAAACCAGCAACCAATGCACCTATTAATGCGGTTACAACAATCAATATTGCAGGGCTTCCCATTTTAAGTATCATGGCAACCTTTTTGGCCAGCAAGTGTTCGTTGTTACTGCTGATAGTCCATGCCAAAGTTCCCCACAATAAAAAAAGAGCCAGAAAACCAGCCAAAAAGGACCTTATTGGATTTTGAGGAATTAAGCTAGTCACTATAAACGCAACTACCGCTATTGTCCACCATGGTAAATATAAACAAACCGCAAGGCTTAGCAAGGCGATCAATAATACGGAGACTATAAACTTCATACCTAAATAAATTTAAACATCTAAAAATGAATTGATAAACCAATCTTTTACAAAATTGACCAATTTTGAATCCGTTAATTAGTAAAAGATATCTTCCATTGTACCCTGCTATCTTTCTCCTCCCCCGCTGCCATCATCCAAAGGGGATAATAAGATCCGGAAGCCCAATGGTCAATAAAATTATCATAAAAGCGACTCCCCGGATTGCCATTTTGACCACCCGGATAAACTCCATAGGCTTCTGTTTTGGGGGTTAGACTTACTATCATTCTCCAACTCGGTCCATGGTTTGCTTTTGTAGCATTGATACTGTGGGTTCCTCCTCCAATGGTCAAATGTAAACGACTGAGCGGCTCGAGTTTGGTTAGGTGGCTCACCCGAGTATCCTTGTATTTTGACCATTCAAGCCTTCCTTCCATTTGAACTTTTTCCAGTTCTTCAATCGAATTTTTAAAAGCAGCTGTTACATCAACTGCTAATGTTTCTATTTGGATCGTTTCAATATTATCTAAAAATTGATAGGCTGAATCACTCAAAACACCCTGCAGTAAATTGCTATCATAAGGACGCAGTATAATAGCTGGGGCGTTTTTAAAGTCATCGTCATACACCACCTGGCTGAACTTTGACCATACTACTTCAAACACCGTGGCTCCCCTTGAATAAGGAGCATTTGTGAAATCCCAAGCCTTTAACAAATTGAGGTATTTATTTTCAACCGCTGTCAATCCATTTTCATTGATATGACTCAAAATCAATGGCGTTGCCATTTCTGCAAATACATTGTAGTTATTGGTTTGGAGTGACATCATATCTTTTGGAGTAATATTGCTCATAGCCTGTAAGCGTCTATTGATGATAATCCCCCGATACAAAGGATATCCTCTTCCAAGATAATAGGGATAGGAAGAATCTGCAGGATCCTGATTGGCGCTACTTACAAAATTTCTAGCAGGATTAAACTGAAAAGGAGTTTCATCAAACGGGATCATCCCCTGCCACTGATACGTACTGTCGGTTCCTGGCATAATAAAATCACCCTGCCCATTCCACTTTGCCGGCCATTCTCCCTGCGTACGAATTGCGATATCGCCGGTTTTGCTAGCAAAGACAAAATTTTGGCCAGGAGTTTTCATATTACTGATAGCGGACAAATAATCCTGATAATTATGCGCCTTGTTTAAAAGGATAAATGTTTTTAATTCGTTGCTCTTGTCATGCGCTTTCCATCGCACAGAAAAATACCTTGAATTGGAAGCACGACCACCACTGAATGAGGGATCGTACATTACTGGACCAAAAACGGTATAGGCCACGGTGTCTATATAGCTGGCTGAATCCTTGATTAAAATAGTTTCATACCTAAATTCTGTTTTTCTCCATGCACTATCATACCAGTACTCCCGCCTACTATCGTCCTTAAATTTAATTTCATAATAATCCCTCACATCCCTGCCTCCATTGGTAACCCCCCAAGAGCAACTATCATTGTAACCAATTATAACTGCCGGAGCACCCGGAAAAGTAGCCCCATACACATTAAGACGGGGCGAATGCAATTGCATTTCATACCAAAGAGAAGGAAGGTTTAAACCCAAATGAGGGTCATTGCACAAAATGGGATAACCGGAATTAGTTTTAGCTCCACTTACAGCCCAATTATTGCTGCCATTGTTTTTTTCAGGCTTTTCCTCTTGGGTAGTTACGGCAAGATCGGTTTTGTTAGTATAAACCGAATCCACATCAATAGGGATTTTCAACGCAAGCGAGGGTTTTTCATAAACAGTCCCTTTGGGAATGATTGGATCCAATGAGTCTTGGCGTATTGGATATAGTTTGGAGAAATCCTCTTTGCTAAAATAATTTTTAGCATTGGTCATTTCAAAATCATTGTCATGACCGGCTAAATTTTCTGACATATTTTTCAAAAACAAAGCAGATTTTAAATTAGTCCATTTTTCGGGCTTATACCCCATCAGTTTATATTCTAATGGCAGGGAGCTTGCTGTTAACGAAGCGATATAAGCATTTACACCGGCTGTATAAGCATCACAAGTCATTTTGGTCTGAGGGTCGGCCTCCATTTCTTTTAAGGATGACTCAGCTGCAAATCCCATACCCAGCCGCCTGAATTCACGGTCATGCTTAAATGCAATTTTTCCAACAATTTCACTCGCCCTTCCTGCTGCTGCATGGGTTTGCAATTCCATTTGCCATAAACGGAATTTAGCATGTAAAAAACCTTGTACAAAATAAAGATCGCTATCTTTTTCAGCAAAAACATGCGGTACCAACCGATCATCCAGGTACACTTCCACTTTACCACCTAACTGAGGAAATTTGAGCTCTTCACTGAAACTAGCTTGGCTACTTTCCGCATTTTGCCAAATCCCGTGCTGGGGACTCAATAACTTACCCAAAGGGGCAGGAAGCAACATCGTTGTGTTTAACGTTACAACCAATCCGGCTGTAATAGCAGTGGAAATAAACAGAGGCAAGATTCTCATTAGAAAAAAATTATACTGTAAATTAATAAAACCTTGCTTACCAACCCAAAATAGTGTTGGCTAAATGGTAAAAGCTTGGTTAAAACCTACATTCTCCTATGGATATAACGTATCAAACTAACACTATTATCTTTCAATCAATTAATTTTGCAGAATGGAAATACTGAAAATCGATGTAAAAAATATACTCGGACTTCAATTACCCTCCGACCCCCGATGGGTAAACCTTGCTGAAATGCAACTGGAGGAAATATTAACCGACCATGCCTATTGTGAGCAAAAGGCGGCTACTACCTGTATCACACTGATTCAGCGGTACGCTGACAAAGAAAAGCTGGTGAACGAATTAAGTCCAATTGTAACCGAAGAATGGGGGCATTTCCGGATGGTATTGGCAGAACTACACAAAAGAAAATTAACATTGGGTAAACAGAGAAAAGATGTTTATGTAAATAAGCTCATTGAATTTCAAAAAAAAGGTGGTGGTCCCGAAGAACGTATGCTAGATCATTTATTAACGATGGCATTGATAGAAGCTCGTAGCTGCGAGCGTTTTAAACGATTGAGTGAAGGATTGGATGATGCCTACATGAGGGATTTTTATCGCCGATTTATGGAGAGTGAGGCCGGACATTATACCCTTTTTATTGAACTTTGTGATACCTACTTCCCAAAAACAAAAGTCAGGAAAAGATGGAAAGAATGGCTTGAATATGAAAGAAAAATAATGGATGAAATGGAAATACGGGGTGACCGAGTGCATTAAAATACCCCCGAAACCAATTCTAGTGATGGCCAAGTAAAAGGAGTAGCCCTTTAACAAATCAATAATTTCGGTTCTTATGACTGAAAGTAAGCCAGCTCCTCCTTAAAATCAATATAGGGATATCGTTTGCTCAACTGCAGCAATTTTTGCAGATGGGTGTTCAAGAATTTTTTATGCAATTGGGAACTGGGCTGAAATGGCTTGTGACTTTTTGCCGCATTGATAAGATTAATTTCTTTCATTATTATTTGTGTATCGTCATCCATACAGGTCGGAACAAATTTTTCCCACACATAATTGGTGGCGGCATAATTAGGGTGAACCATATCCTCGGCATAAAAACGATAATCTCGTAAATCATCCATCACCAGTTCATAAGCAGGGAAATAAAATACATTTTCTCTAGTATCTACTAAGTGATGAACCGCCTGTATCAATGCGGCTTTGCTTCGATTGTTTTCTATAAAACCATCTCTCAAATGACGAACTGGACTAACTGTGAAAATAATTTTTGCAGCAGCATTCGCCATCAATAATTCATCCAGCATTTTTGTAAACGCCGCAATTACTTGCGCTACACTGAGGAGTCTTTTTTGAAATTGATCAGTAGGCACCTTATGGCAATTAGCAACCACCTGCTGATTTTCCAGTTCATACACAAAGGCAGAACCCACTGTAATGAATATCCATTCTGCTTTTAAAATATAATTGCTGGCCACAGCAGCAGATTCATTCATTCTCTGTAAACAAATTGATTTATCAGGATGGGAAAAACGACTGTGGTGCTCCCAACTGTTCCAGCATTCATTTTGATAAAACAACTCCTCTCCCATGATAGGCTGATTTGAAATATAAGAATGAACTGATTTTGCTATGCTAATAGGATTGAATAAAATCCCATTCGGGTTTTCCAATACAGAAAACTTATGCTGTTTGAGTTTTGTGCCAATATTCTCCGTAAAACAAGATCCTATCAACAATAATTTATCAATATGACGAATTGTTGTTGGGAACTTTTTGGGTGTAAATGCTAGATGAAAATCCATAACAATATTAATAAGCACACGAATTTACAGCAATGTTTTTTAATAGGAAGAATAAGTAAAAAAAGCCGACATTTAGCTAAAATTAATTTACATCGAATCATCAAATTGTTCTTGTTTAAAATGAGAATGACACTTAAAAAAAATAGAATGAAAAAACTTTTAATCTTATTCATTATCGTAGTAATCGTCAGTTCTTTCTCCCAAAAGGAGATAACTTGGGTAGCGATAGGTGATTCCATCACTTATTTAAACGATCATCCCAACGAAACGGGCAATAGGATAACAAAAGGCTATATGACCAGGGTGATTGAAAAGCTGCCTCATATTAAGTATGTTAACCAGGGGCATAATGGCTGGACTTCGGGAAGTATTGCAGAAAATATTGAAAAAATTGCCATCCCCCCCGCAGATGTATATTCCGTTTTATTGGGCACCAACGATTGGTGGCAAGGTCGATCAATTGGAACCCTTGCAGATTATAAAAATAATACGGGTAATACAACCCTTTCTGGGGCATATCGTACGATCATCAATAAGATTCGAAGCTTGAACAGTGAAGCCAAAATCATCTTGATTACTCCCATGCAACGTGGAGATTTTATATACATTGGTAATATGAAAAACAATGCATACGGTTCCTACCAAGAAAAGAAGGGGCAAACACTTGCTCAAATCGCAGGTGCCATTGATTCAATCGCTCGATACGAACATTTTGCACTCGTTGACCTATACCAAAAAAGAAGTTTACGCCAAGAAAAAATGGTGAAATACAAGCGCTTAAAAGACCCCAACTCAGGAAACTATAAAAACTACCCTTACCCGTCCTTTATTGGAATTCCATTGAATCCTGAAACAGATGAGTACCCCTATCCTACCGATGCAATCGACATGACCTATGATGGGCTTCATCCTTCTGACAAGGGTTATTCTGTCATTGCCAATATGCTAGTAAAAGAGTTAAAGAGGTTTTAGTTCATTGGAAGTCTGGGTGACTTTGTTTTTAACTTGAATACACAAAGCGAATACGATGTAAAAACTAAAAAGGCAGCCTGCATAGAACAGGCTGCCTTTTTACATCATTAAAATAATTTAATCAAATGCTTTGATCTTGGCATCATAAATAGCTATTTTTTCAGCATCTTTCTTTGCCTCATAAATATTTTTTAAAATCACCAGCGATTGCTTACAATTGATTTTTTCTGAACTCTTGGGTTTAGCAATCTTTGCAAATAAAGCAACATTAGCTTCTGCAAAAGGGATCGCTTGTGTCATTGCAAGGTCTGATTGAGCCTGAAGGTCTTTTTTCTTTTTTAACTCATCCGGTTTAACCGCTTTTAAGTTTCTAGCTTCTTCTGAAATATCAATTGCATTGTTGTAATAAAAATTTGCCAACAAGAAATTAGCTTCGCTAGTAGATTTAATTACAAGGGCCTTTTTCATCACCTCTGGCAATTTATTTTTATACTCCGTAGTATTGGCTTTCTGCATCTCATCGGAATAGATGTAGCGGTAAAGCTCTACCCCATAATTGAATAACAACGTATAATTACCAGGAATTTTCCCCATCAAATCTTCATACTTCGAAAAAACCTCTGGTTTGCCTACACCATCAGTTGCTTCTTCAATCTGTAAAGCAATCCAATATTCAATGTTATTAGGATACAATTTTTTCCCTTTTGCAATAATATCAGCAAAGCCCGCCTTGTCTTTATTTGTTTTGTATCGCTCAGCCAAAACTTGATAAGCATCGATATACTGTTGATCAGAAACATCTGCATCAGTTAATTTCTTGTAAAATATAGCAGCATCATCCAACATTTTAGCTTCTGTAGCAGCAATAGCTGAATACAAAACTAAGGTTGTGTCGAGTGCAGAAAATTTAAACCCGTTATTACCAATCAAATGGTTTGAAGCAATATAATCATGTACTTCCAAGGCTTTTTTGAAAAATTCAAACCCAGCCGCAGGATCTTTGGCGAGATAGGCCTTTACACCCAAATCGGAATAATACCCAACATAAAGGTCATAAATGGGCGAATTATTGCGCTCTTCCATTAGTGGGACTTTAGGGTCCAGTTCTCTGTATTTTTTTAAGGCAGCAAAAGCAGTTGCCTTCATTTCTCCATTTTGAATGGCTGATTTGGTAGAATCTTTTGAAGCTTCATTATAAAGTACCCCTTTATAAAACCATCCTTCTGGTTTTAATGCATTTTTAGGAACCGATAAAAACTTATCTACCGCATCTTTCCCTTTTTGGGTTTGTCCGAGTAGACTATAGTTTCTAATGTCTTTAATATCCTGAGCATCAATGGTAAATGTAATACTCCATAAAATAATCAAAAAGAAAAACTTTGTCATTTCATTAAAATTTAGGAAACAAAGGTATTAGTTTGTTGGTAATACAAATTCATTGAGCAATAAAATTTCACAAAACTTCTGCAAATTGATAAAAACAGCTCCTAATTCGCTAAATTATAGGTAAAGTATAGCATATGGCTGTTAACATTTGTTACATTTGCCCAAACAGACACCCGAATTATATAATTGATATCACAAAACACCATACAACAGATCCTAAGCAGGATCGATATTATTGACATCATTGGCTCTTTTATTAAATTAAAAAAAAGAGGAACCAGTTACCTAGGATTATGTCCATTTCACAATGAAAAATCGCCTTCCTTTACCGTATCACCTGCAAAGGAAATTTACAAATGTTTTGGCTGTGGTAGAAGTGGCAATAGCATTGGGTTTTTGATGGAGCATGAGAAATATAGTTATGTAGAAGCATTGCGCTGGCTGGCTCAAAAGTACAATGTGGATGTAGAGGAAACAGAAACCACCCCTGAGCAAAAATTGCAGCAACTCAGTGCCGACAGTTTATTTATCATCAATGGATTTGCGCAAAAATTTTTTAGTGATTACTTATTCAATAACGAGGATGGACAAGATATTGGCCTTAGTTATTTAAAGCAGCGAGGTTTTAGGGAAGAGATCATTAAAAAGTTCCAAATAGGATTTAACCCAGAGGCCCGCGACAGCTTTGCCCAGGCAGCGATTAATGCCCAATACAATTTGGAGTTGTTGCAAAAAAGCGGACTAGTAGCCATCCGCGACGAGCGTCCCGTGGATAACTACCGAGGTCGGATCATTTTTCCAATTCACAACCAAAGTGGTAAAGTGCTGGGCTTTGGTGCCCGGATTTTAAAAACAAATGATCGTGCACCCAAATACATCAATACCCCGGAGAATGAAATTTATGTAAAAAGTAAAATTTTATATGGCAGTTATTTTGCCAGAATGGCCATTGATAAAGCGGATGAATGTTTATTGGTAGAAGGCTATACGGATGTGGTTTCACTTCACCAGGCAGGCATTGAAAATGTGGTAGCCAGTGGAGGAACCTCCCTTACCCCCGACCAACTGAGACTGGTAAAAAAATACACCAATAACCTAACCATTATTTATGATGGCGATAGTGCAGGTATCAAAGCCGCTTTGCGGGGGCTCGACCTTGCCTTAGAGGAAAGTCTGAATGTAAAACTAGTTCTGATACCTGACAAAGAAGATCCAGATAGCTATGTCAATAAAGTGGGTGCCGAAGCCTTCGCCCAATTTGTGGCTGAAAATAAAAAAGACTTTATTCTTTTCCAATTGGGGGTAATGCTTCAGGATGCGGGTGCAGATAGCAATAAGAAATCTGCCGTAGTGAACCAGGTAGCAGAAACCATCTCTAAAATTAATAAAGCAGAAGATTTTACCAAGCAACAGGATTATATCAAACAATGTGCAGAACTACTTAAAATTGAAGAAACCGGTTTGCATGCTTTGGTCAATAAATTTATACGTGAAAAAGTAAACAAAGAGGAAAGCAGGGCCAGCCGAGAATCGGCAAATCAGCCGGCTGCAGATAATGGACATCCATTTGAAATTGAAGATGATGCAGTAGCCCTACTTTATAAGGATGAGCCACACGAAAGGGCGATGGTTAGAAGCTTACTAGAATTCGGCCTCAAATCATGGGATGAACAGCAACGCGTAGCCGATCATGTTTTTACAGAAATTGAAGAGAACCAATTGGAGGAGCTCATCGACAATAAAAATCTAATTGACCTAATTAAAACCTACAAAGCTTGGTATGATGAAGGCTTGGAACCCACCGCCAAAACATTTACCTACCACGAAGACAATGTCATTCGCCAATTAGCGATGCAAGTGATGGACTATGACCATGAAATAAGTCCAAATTGGAAAGAAGTATATGAAGGCAAAATTGATACCCGTGAAGATCTTTACAAAGAAGAAGTATTCAGTACAGTAAATTACCTTAAACTAAGAAAGATAAAAAGGCTGATAGATGAAAACCAACGAGATCTTGAAAAAACCCAGGCTTCAGAAGAACAACTTGTGTTACTTCAAATACACCAGCACTTAAAACAAATGGAAATTGACCTTACTAAAAGTATTGGAACAGTTATATTCAGATAATTTATTTAAAAAAAATCGCTTCATCAAAAAGGCATACCATGTTAAGCAATAATGATATTTTAAAAAAACTAAGGGTCGCCCTGTCACTTCACAATGAAGATATTATACATATACTTTCTCTAGTGGATTTTGAAATGACCAAGGGGGCATTGGGTGATCTTTTTAGAAATGAGGACCATCCAGGATTTGTAGCAGCAGGGGATCAAGTGCTACGTAATTTTTTGAACGGACTGATCATTTACAAGCGAGGGAAATTGCCGGATAACAGAAAAATTGCAAAAGAGGGAGAAGGCCCTGTAAATGATTAACCCCACTCAACACTTGACGAAGCTATTACGATATCAGTCCTTAAAAAAATGGACTAGCAAAAACCTAGAACTAATAGTTTGGATATCGGGCTTACTGGCACTTTATTTTATGAATGCCGAATCAACCCTGCCTACATTTTGCATTTTTAGGATCCTAGGATTTACCCATTGCCCGGGATGCGGTATAGGCCATTCAATCCACTACGCACTCCACTTTCAATTATCGCAATCCTTTCAATCACATTGGATGGGAATGGCAGCAGTGGTAATTATTTTTTTTAGAATTCATCAACTATTTAACTTGAAAACTAGAGGAACAATTAACAAAACCCCACTGACGGACCATAAATAAATTTATTCAACAGTAATTAAACATTATCTTACAATAGTAATAATCTCAAACTTATGAACACTAATTTAATGATACAAATTCCGGCAGTAGAACAGGATGAATTATCTTTTCTGCAATCCATTACTGCCAATTTACAGGAGGATAAATTACAATTGTTTATCGCAGTCTATAATAGCAAGCGTAAAAAAAAGGACACCATTCTACTTTGTTGCCTATTGGGATTTGTGGGAGCAAGCGGTATCCAACGCTTTGTGGTAGGACAAATAGGGATGGGTATCCTCTATTTTTTTACAGGAGGCCTCTGTTTGATTGGCACCATTGTAGACATCGTTAATCACAAGCAATTAACATTTGAGTTTAACCAAAAAATGGCAGCAGAATCAATGAGGATGGTGAATGGTTAATCGGGAATAGATTTTAAATTACCTACGCAAGATTGCCCATTCACCATTGACCATTCACCCTATTTAATTCGTTTTCTTGGGTGGCAAGGCAAATGCCTGGGCTTCATGTTCAAAATGGCCATTGTGGGCGCCATCGCAAAAAGGCTTATTCTTAGATAAACCGCAGCGGCAAATACCCACTACTTCCCTTCCTCCCAAATCATATTGATTTCCTGCTCTATCCAAAATTTCAAAATCGCCCTCTATTTTCAGAGATCCGTTGTTATTCACTGTAATTTTTGTTGTTGCCATTTTTTGTTTTTTAATTTTAATAAAGAATTTCTCTCGGGTAAATAAAGTGAATACACACTGCCATTGTGATTACTATACTTGCAATTAAATAATAGACTTCATTGCAATAATTTATTCAGAGACTGTTAATTATTACAAATGTAGTGGTTGATTGATTAAGCCAATAATTTTTAATGTTTGGGCATTCCTTTTTACAAACAACAACCCCTTCCAACACTAAAATTTACAGTTGTAAAGGCAATCATTTATTCGTACCTTTTGAACATAAAAATCTACACAATGGATACAAAAAATAAACTGACAGCACTTAACCGTGAAGCAGTTGAAAAGCTGGAAGCCTTCATGAAAGAAAAAGGAAATGTTGGAAGCGATCACCATGAAAAAATACATAGCGCTAAAGAAGAATGGCAATTAGCTTGGAATAAATTAATGGAGGCCTTACTGATATTAGAGAAACTGGAGATTTAAACTTAGATTTTATACAATATTAGAACTAGGCAAGGTTATTTCTAGAAATAGAAATTTAACCTTGTGCTCACATAATAATTTGCTGGCCTATGGCGCCAGAAGACCATCCGTTAGACGGATGGTCTTTTTCATTTATTTAATAATTTTTCATTTGTCAGATAATGATCTAATTGATTAATTTTGCATAGCTAATATGATATCCAGTAAATCAAGTAATTATTAAAATGCAGGACAATAACCTGGCAAAATTGAAAGATCAAAATTAATACATTAATTATTTTTAATATATTATTGACCGGGTGATGCATTACCAATTTAATTCCATTCACCTAAATAGCTTCCATTGTTGAACAAATATTTCGATGGAAGGATAATAAATGAATCAAGAGAGGAGTTTAATTTAAAAATTCAATATATTTCCAGTAATGAGTCAGAAAAACAATTTTGTGTTCTCCGAATTATCTGAGCCACACCGTATCCGAACCAAAGAAATCCTTCAACAGCATCCCGGCATAAGGAAGCTAATAGGAAAAAATCCATTAACTATTCTTGCCATCATCGGCTTGGTAAGTTTTCAGGTGATAATGGCCGGTTTGGTAAGCGCACAATCCTGGTGGATTGTAGTGGCCGCTGCCTATTTATTAGGGGCTTTTGCAGACCATGCCTTGTTTGTAATGATACATGAATGTGCCCATAGGCTGCTTTTCAAAAAACCGGAAGCCAATCGGCTGGCAGGTATTTTTGCCAATATTCCGCAGATTTTTCCCAGCTCAGTGTCTTTTGAAAGATACCATATCAAGCATCATTCTTTTCAGGGCGTACATGAATTAGATGCTGATCTGCCAAACAAATGGGAAGCTAAGCTGATCAATAATTATTTTATTGGAAAAGTAATATGGTTTTTATTTTACCCTTTGTTTCAAGTATTTAGAATCAGCAGACTCAAAGAAATCAAACCTTTTGACAGCTGGGTGGCACTGAATTGGGGAGTGCAAATCAGTTTCTCCCTACTCATTATTTTTATTCTTGGACCCAAAGCATTCGCATTTTTACTTTTGAGTTTTTTCTTTTCGGTAGGACTCCATCCCTTGGGTGCTCGGTGGATACAGGAACATTATTTAACCCATGGCGAACAGGAAACTTATAGTTATTACGGTCCGCTAAATGCGGTGGCATTCAATGTAGGCTTTCACAATGAGCACCATGACTTTCCATCTGTACCTTGGAATCGGCTTCCGCAGATAAGAGAAGGAGCTCCCTCCTTTTACAATTCCTTGTTTTTCCACACTTCCTGGACCAAATTGTTTTTCAGGTTTTTATTTGATAAAGAGATCTCCTTATTTTCAAGGGTGGTACGCCATGACCGTGGAAAGGTAAAACTAACGGATGAATCCAAACCAGATGTAGAGATGGTTATTTTGAACTAGTGATGGTAAAATAAAGGCATCTAATTGCCTTATATATAAGATTAAAAAAGTGCAGAATATTCTTCTGCACTTTTTTTGTATACGTCAATGAAAATTTTATTAAACTCCCCTCCTGATAAGCAATAACTAGGACTCAGTATACAATGAGTTACTCTATTTATTATTATAACAAAAATGGTATGCTCATTTTAGATAAGATGAAAATTTACCTTGTAGCTCACTTATCGTATTTATCTACCCAACAACCACTATTGCCAATTCAATCATTATAAACCCCAGTATAGTTTAAGTTTTTATGTAGATGAAGGCATGCATTTTATGATTATTTAAATATATTATTAACTTTTTACAGTCATTAAAATACAAAAAAAAGGTCCCCTCCATAAATGAAGGGGACCTTTTTTGTATTTTGAGAAACGAACTGTATTAATAACCGCCCATTCCGCCCATATCAGGATTACCATGGCTATGACCACCACCTGCTTCTTCTTTAGGACGATCTGCTATTACACACTCTGTTGTTAACAACATACCTGCAATAGAAGCTGCATTTTCAAGTGCTACACGAGCCACTTTGGTAGGATCAATGACTCCTGCCTTGAACATATTTTCATATACTTCAGTGCGAGCATTGAAACCATAATCTCCTTCGCCTTCCTTAATATTTTGAACAACAATTGAACCTTCAATACCACAGTTGGCAACGATTTGGCGCAATGGCTCTTCAATGGCACGACGAACGATCGCGATACCAGTTGCTTCATCCGCATTTAAAGCGCCTTTTAGTTTTTCCAAACCTGCAATAGCGCGGATATAAGCTACTCCACCACCTGGAACAATACCTTCTTCAACGGCAGCCCTAGTAGCGTGTAAAGCATCGTCCACACGATCTTTCTTTTCTTTCATTTCTACTTCGGTAGCAGCACCTACGTATAATACAGCTACACCGCCAGC
>CANIMM010000035.1 GCA_947468255.1 Chitinophagaceae bacterium
GTTGCGGGTGAAAGCGATACCATTTATCTTCGTCCTGAAACGGCACAGGGTATTTTTGTCAACTTTTTAAATGTGCAAAAAACCGGTCGAATGAAAATTCCTTTTGGCATTGCACAAACCGGCAAGGCTTTTAGAAATGAAATTGTTGCTCGACAGTTTATTTTCAGAATGCGAGAATTTGAACAGATGGAAATGCAATTTTTTGTTCGGCCAGGCACACAAATGGAATGGTACAATTTTTGGAAAGAGGAAAGAAAAAAATGGCATGAGAGCCTGGGAATACCAGCAGAAAAATTACGCTTCCACGACCATATCAAACTGGCTCATTATGCAGATGCTGCATTAGATATTGAATTCGAATTCCCTTTTGGATGGAAAGAACTGGAAGGAATCCATAGTCGTACTGATTTTGATTTAACACAGCACCAAACCTTTAGCAAAAAAAAGATTCAGTATTTTGACAATGACCTTAATGAGGAAGGCAAACCTTTTGGCAACTACATTCCATACGTAGTAGAAACCTCTGTCGGTCTGGATAGGTTATTTTTGACCATCATCAGCCTGGCTTATGCCAACGAAAAATGGACAAAAGAAGATGGCACAGAAGATAGCCGCGTAGTGCTGCGCATCCCTGCAAAAATTGCGCCCACCAAGCTTGCCATTTTACCTTTGCTTAAAAAAGATGGCCTACCTGAAATAGCACGTGAACTGATGAATGAATGCAAGGGAAGCTTTATGTGTTTTTATGAAGAGAAGGACGCTATCGGCAAACGCTACAGAAGAATGGATGCAGTAGGAACACCTTTTTGTGTAACCATCGATCACCAGACTAAAGAAGACAACACGGTCACCATTCGTTATAGGGACACCATGGTTCAAGAGAGAATTGCATTGGCAGATGTGAAAAAACTAGTAATGGAGAAGATCAATTAATTTCCCCGATCCTATTCAAAATAAGGTATCTCATCATGGCTCACCAATTCTTTTTGCTGCCAATAGGAGAGTGTTACCACATGCCCATCTGGGGTATGTAACAATCTTCCAAAAATAGCATTTATAGGATTGAATGTGGAGTCAGAGACGCCTACAGTAAAGGTTTCTGCTGGAATTATAGGTAATGCGGTTTGTTCAGCTTCTGTTTCACTCAACACAGGTGCAGCTGCCGCTTTGGGGGGAGGAGAAGGAACTACCACCACAGTAAATTGATTGTACTCCAGCAGTTTTTTTAAAAACTCAACTCTTGCCGGGTTTACATTTTTCTCTACGATCGCACATTTCACTCCGTCCAGTTCTTCAAATTCGTGATTTTTATTGATTGCCATATACTTTTTGTTAAATTGAAAGAGCAGTAATATAATCGTACACCCAACTTAGCAATCCCAGCAGCACGATACCTGCACCGCAAATAATCATTCCTAATTTAGTAGAGATATCCAGGTTTATTTTTCCAATAGGTTGTTCATTGGAATCCATAAACACCGCTCTAATTACCCTAAGATAATAATAGAGTGAAATGATCATGTTGAGTGCCGCCACTGTAATGAAAAAATAATTTCCCTTGAAAGCCCCCGCAGTAATCAAAAATAATTTCCCAAAAAAACCGGCAGTAGGTGGAATTCCCGCCAAAGAGAATAATGCCAGTGCTAGTACCCAACTAATAAAAGGATTGGTTTGGTACAAACCCCTGTAATCTTCGATGCGTTCTTTTCCACTATGCTGGGATATTACACCCGCTACACCAAATGCTGCCAGATTGGAAAAAACGTACACCAATACAAAGTATACTACTGAAGCTGTTCCCAGAATCGAATTACTACTGATACCCACCAAAATAAACCCCACTTGTGCAATTGAAGAAAACGCAAGGAAACGCTTTATGTTTTGTTGCCTCAACGCAAATAGATTACCCACAATCATAGTGATAATGGATAAAAGCATCACCATATTGTACCAAAGCCCATGCATGGGGGCAAATACTTTATATAAGGTAGTAAGCAAAATAAATGCGATGGACCCTTTTGATATCACTGATAAAAAAGAAGTTACGGCAATAGGCGATCCTTCATATACATCTGCCGTCCATAAATGAAAAGGAACGATGGATAACTTAAATGCAAAGGCAGTAAATAAAAATATAAAGGCAAGAATTTGCACACCAGTTCCATCCAACAAGGCAGGTATTGCTGAAAAATTGAGAGTGCCCGTAGCCCCATAAATTAATGAAATACCAAACAATAAAACACCCGAAGACAATGCGGATGACAAGATCATTTTCATAGACGCTTCGGAAGATATTTTTTTATGCAAATCGAAATTAGCCATCGCCGCAACTGGTATGGTAGCTAGTTCGAGTGACAAATAAAACATGAGCAAACTTTCACTTGAAATCAGGAAGAACATCCCCATTACTGCTGACAAGAGTAATATAAAAAACTCTATCAGATGTTCACTCTTCTTCAACCAATCCGAAAACAATAAAGAGATCAGGTAAATTCCCAAGCTGAGAATACTTTTTTGAAAGGCTATCAATC
Source organism: Chitinophagaceae bacterium (assembly GCA_947468255.1). Lineage (GTDB taxonomy): Bacteria > Bacteroidota > Bacteroidia > Chitinophagales > Chitinophagaceae > Ferruginibacter. The sequence continues at coordinate 2,532 of CANIMM010000035.1, forward strand.
CATTGGTGGTATACATACCGCCAAACAAACTACCATTTTGAATAAAGAAAAATCCGTAAATGAAATTTCCTAATAATAGTATTTGAATCAAAGCCAATAGGCGTTCATTTTTCACCTCGGCTGCCACTTTTATAATCAGTAGCAAGAATAGGATGAAAGCAAGCACCAGCTCAGATTTCATTAAAAGTAAAAAGTCGTTCAACATATATTTTCAGATTAGGAATTTGAAATACCGGATCATCTTTACATTCTGCAACCGGTAATACCTATTGTTTATTTTCCCAAATTATTTTGTAGCTATTTTGTGCATAATGATATCCGCAGCTGGCGTAACCAGCTCGTTTAACCAATAGGGAGCTATACCAATTGCAACGATTCCGGCAATTAAAATAATGGCCGCCAATTTCTCATTCCACCTAGCATCTCCTACAGAAAGGTGACCCTCCTTAATTGGCCCCATTGCTGTTTGCCCAATGGCCCTTAAAATATATACCGCAGTTACTACAATCGACATACAGGCTGCAATGGTAGCCACTCGATGAAATAGATCAGCATTTTGCCAAGATCCCATAAAAATAGTCATCTCAGCAACAAAACCACTTAAGCCCGGAAGACCTAATGAACAAAGACCTACAATAAACAATACAGTTGTAATAAAGGGCATTACTTTTATTAATCCACCCATTTCATTTACCTGCCTCGTATGGGTTCTTTCGTAAATCATGCCAATTACGGCAAAGAAAAGAGCAGTCATTAACCCGTGTGAAACCATTTGCATCACGGCGCCGACCATGGCTGTTTTGGTTAACATGCCAATCCCCAACAAAACAAAACCGCAATGGCTAACAGAAGAATATGCATTGATATATTTCAAGTCCTTCTGCATCATGGTAGCAAAGGCTCCGTATAAAATTGCAATGGTAGAAAGTACAATGACCAGGTTTGCATATTCCTTAGCTCCATCAGGCAAAATATAGGTAGCAACTCTCAAGCAGCCGTATCCGCCTAGTTTCATGGAGATGCCTGCCAAAAACATCGAACCCGCAGTGGGAGCAGACGAGTGTCCATCAGGCACCCAAGTGTGAAAAGGAAACAATGCCGTAAAAACGCCAAATCCAACAAATAACAATGGAAAACAAATTTTCTGAATTGCTATGGGAATATGCATGCTAGAAAGCAACATCAAGTCAAAATTGTGATTCGGGGCCCCAAAATAAACGCCTAATAAACCTACCAACACCAATGCAGAACCTCCCATTAACATTAAGGCCAGCTTATTGGCGGCATATTCCTTTTTCCCACTTCCCCAAATACCAATCAGCAGGTATTTCGGGATAACTGCTATTTCAAGAAAGAAAAAAAGAACGAATAAATCAAGCGACATGAAAAAGCCATAGGCTCCTAAACTCAAAAGAATGAGTAGAAAATAAAACTCCTTCGTCATTTTTGTTACATTCCAAGAAACGAGCACCCCCGCAATTACAACAAAGGCGGTTAACAAAATCATGGCTACCGAAATTCCATCTACTCCCAAATGAAAACTGATATGCCAACTGGGGAACCATTGGTAATGAAATTCAAAAAGCATCTGTGCGATATTACCGAGTGCCCTTTCTTTTCGAAAAGCAAATAATAAACAAAAGGCCAAAACAAATTGGGCCGACGCCCCCATCAATGCGGTCCACTTCACCTGCGCATCATTGCGCATCAGCAAAATAGCAACTGCCGTTAGTAGGGGGAGCAGTATCAGTAAGGTTAAATTCATGTAGTCGTTTGTAAATAGGTTTGTTAAACTTTTTTTTGGTGCCTTGCAAATATTAATTACTCCTTTTTATCCCGCTATCGCATCTGCTTATTTCCATACATAAATAAACAATATTGCAAGACCAATTACACCGGCTAAAAAGTAAATGGCATACTGTTGCACTTTGCCAGATTGAAAACCCTTAATTTTTTCTGAAATAAACAGCGTTGAATTTCCTGTTGCATTCACCAAACCATTCACCACATTTTTATCAAACCAAGCAGCAGGCCGTCCAACAAGATTGAATATTATTTTTTTAGTAATAAACAAATACAACTCATCCACATAAAATTTGTGAAAAGCCAGTTTGTAAAGACCGCTCAATGAATGGGCAATGGTATCGGACCTGTTATTTTGTTTTTTATATAGCCACATTGCTGTGAATATTCCTGCAAGGCCCAATGCAATAGGGGCTATGGAAAATTGCCAATGAAATACCGATTCCAAAGGTTTCCCATCAGAACTTACAAAATCACCAAATGGAATAAAGCCTGCAGCAGCAGCGCCCACTGATAAAAGAACTAGGGGCAGCATCATTGCAAAACCTCCCTCACCATGTGCAGATTCATGAGCCAAAGATTCCTTGTTCCAGAAAATAGAAAAATATAAACGGAACATATAAAAAGCCGTTAATCCAGATGTAATCAAAGCAATCCAATATATTGTCGCATTGTGCTGGTAAGCTGCCAACAATATTTCTTCCTTGCTAAAAAATCCTGCAAAGGGCGGTACCCCTGAAATTGCCAAGCAAGCAATTAAAAAAGTGATATGCGTAATGGGTAAATACTTTCTTAATCCACCCATGTCTTTCATTTCATTGCTATGTATAAAATGAATAACAGCACCTGCCCCCAAAAACAATAGGGCTTTAAAGAGTGCATGGGTAAACAGGTGAAACATTGCCGCAGTAAAACCAAGTCCATTTTCTCCACCTGAGCCAGATACGCCTAAGGCAAACATCATAAAACCTATTTGCGACATAGTTGAATAAGCCAACACCCTTTTGATATCCGTTTGCGTGCAAGCGATTAGCGCAGCGAATAAAGCGGAAATGATACCAACAAAAGCAACCAGTTCCAGTGCAGGTGCCGACATGCTGAAAACAGGAAATAATCTAGCCACTAAAAATACACCCGCCACTACCATGGTGGCCGCATGTATCAATGCAGAAACGGGCGTGGGGCCTTCCATAGCATCGGGCAGCCAAACATGCAGTGGAAACAAGGCACTTTTACCTGCCCCTCCAATAAATACCAATACCAGTGCCCATGTTAAAGCGGAAATACCCATAAAAGATGCCGCAGTAGCTGAGAGGAATTCGGGAGTGGAGGTGGTAGTCAATTTTAGAATAAGTGTATTAAAATCCAATGTGCCGGCATAAAAAGACAATATCAAAATGCCAATTAAAAATCCTAAGTCGGCAAAACGGGTAACAATAAACGCTTTTTTACAAGCTGCCACTGCACTAGGTCGATCGTAATAATAACCTATTAACAAGAAAGAGGAAACACCGACCAGTTCCCAAAAAATATACATCTGAAAAATATTGGAAGCCACCACCAGTCCCAACATCGAAAAAGTAAATAATCCGAGAAATGAATAATAGGTGGGAAATCTTTCTTCTCCCTTTAAGTAGGCCAAACTGTAAATATGAACCATTAAAGAAATCAATGTAACCACTACCAGCATCATCACCGAAATAGGATCGAGCAAGATTCCCATGTCAATGGATACTCCCGGTGAAAACTGAAGCCAAGTAAATTGAATCGGAATAATTTTTTGATACACGCCCTCCAATTTTCCATACTTAAAAAAATATCCATAAGCGGTGTGGAAGGACAAAAAAGCGGAGACCAATACAAGGGACGTTGCAAAAATACCGGAGGATTGCTTTATCTGTTTTCTTCCAAACAAACCAAGCACCAAGAACCCCAGTAGCGGAAGTAAGGGAATCATCAATAAAGCCCATCCCAGGTCTATTCCAAAGGAAAAGACCCCAAGCATTCGGATTTGTAACAATTCATTCATCATATCATAATTGATCTTTCCCTTTTATTCAGCCATAAAAAAGGGGAAACTTTTAAAATTTTAAATCCGCTGCGTTTTCTACATCAATTGACTGGTGACTTCTGTACAAATTGATGATGATTGCAATTGCTACAGCAGCCTCTGCAGCAGCAATGGCAATGACAAAAATTGAAAAGAACAATCCATCCAATTTATTAGGCCAAGCATATTTATTAAATGCAATAAAATTAATGTTTACACTATTGAGCACCAACTCAATGCTCATCAACATAGTAATCAAGTTTCGTCGGGTAAGAAAGCCGAACACCCCTATAAAAAAAAGGGCGGTGCTAATAATCAATACATGGTATAATCCTGGTTCCATCATACAGTTTCGGGTTTAGAACGTAAAGCAATTACAATACAACCAATCATTGCCGCAAGCAGCAGTATACTCACCACTTCGAAAGGCAATGCAAATCCATTGGCTTCAATTCCCAACATTTGATTACCGATATTCTCCATGCTGGGTAAAACCGGCCGCTCGAAGGATCTGCCGAATGTATGCCGAAAAATCTGCAACAATGTTAATGCAAAACCACAAAAAGCTGCCAGCACTGAAAATAAAATTCTTCCTTTATTTTGCTTGGGCAATAACTCTCCTGCCTGCTGTGTTAAAAAAATGGAGAAAATGATTAGTACAGTAATGCCCCCCACATACACCACAATCTGTACAGCTGCAATAAATTCATATTGCATCCAGAAATACAAACCTGCAATACCTATTAATGAAAACAATAAAAAAATGGCTGCCCGAAATATTTTTCGCGTAGTTACCGATAGGATTCCGCTCACCAAGATAAGCGTTGTCAGTAGGTAAAAGATAATTGTTGATCCGTTCATTGAAAGAAAGTTGTATAAAATTGTAAACGCTATAAATTATAAAAATCGATTACCACACCCCAAGTGGTTTTGCTTATTCCACTCCTTCCCTGACCTTAGACTCGGGTTTATTTAAAACTTTCGTAAGCTCAGCCCTATTAAACACACTATGCTCAAATGTTTGCGCCATTTTAATGGCATCAGTAGGGCAAGCCACTACACAAAGATTACACATCGTACAAAGCTCTAAGTGATAAACAAATTTATCAATCGCCTTTTTCTTTTTCCCTTCAGGACTGATATCGAATTTGGTTACAATCTTAATGGTTGCATTGGGACAAGCTAGTTCACAAGCCGTACAGCCCGTGCAGGCATGTTCATTGTTTTCATCATGCGCCATCACCACTTCTCCCTTAAACCTATCCGGAAAAACCAGCGTATCCCTGTTATCTGGATATTGCTGGGTAATAATTTCCTTGTGATGCGTGAAATAATAAAGCGTACGCCGAAGCCCTATGGCCAATGATTTGAGTCCGCTAAAAACTTCTTTGATATATTTTACAATAAACATCATTCGCTATCAATTTTTATCTTTTCATTGAGGTCTCCTGAATTCAGCAGACTTACATATTGCTAAAAATGCCAACCCAATATTGCCATCAGTGTAACCAGCAGTAAATTAAACATACTGATAGGCAATAAATATTTCCATTCCAAATCCAGCAACTGGTCAATGCGCAATCTTGGAAAAGTCCACCTGAACCACATGATTAGAAATATCAGAAAAAATGTTTTTCCAAAAAACCAAATACTGGAGGGAATAAAATCCATCACATGATTAAACGCTTCCCAATGGCCAATGTGAAAAGGCATCCATCCACCTAGAAACAATGTGGCGCCGATGGCACATACTATAAACACATTAATATATTCCGCTAAAAAAAACAGTGCAAACTTCATTCCTGAATACTCCGTATGAAATCCAGCGGTAAGTTCCGACTCAGCTTCTGCCAAATCGAAAGGAGCCCGGTTGGTTTCGGCGGTTACGGCAATGATGAAAATAAGGAAGGCAATGAATACAGGTATATGGCCCTTGAAAATCCACCATCCATCTGCTTGTGATTGAATAATGTCATTTAGATTTAAACTGCTAGACAATACCACAATAGCCATAATAGATAAGCCGGCAGATAATTCATAACTCACGATTTGTGCACCACTTCGCATAGCCCCCATCAATGAATACTTATTGTTACTTGCCCAGCCCGCCATTAAAATACTGATAACCATTAGAGAAGAAATTGCCGTTACATACAACACTCCAATATTGAGATCCCACAATTGAAAATTACTAGCAAAGGCAATAGGCGCCATTAATAACATCGCTACCATCATCGCAATAATAGGTGCGAGATTAAATAAAAATTTATCGGCCCCGTCGGGTGTCATACCTTCTTTTACCAACAACTTAACTGTATCCGCCAGCGACTGCAGCATTCCTCCAGGCCCAACCCGATTGGGTCCTAAACGGATTTGGATCCATGCGGCCACCCTTCTTTCCATTAGTACCAATACCAATCCCAACAAGGCAAAAAGCGTGATTACACAAATGCCAGCAATCACCATTTCAATAACCATGGTCCAGGTAGGCGAAAAGGTTTCACTCAGCCAGCTATCCAGTATGTTTGATATTTTTGAGAAACTCCACATTTTATAGTGCAATCATTTAATTTTTTTCAATAAACTTAAATCGTACAAATTAACAATTTTACATTTCAGTCATCCTTGTTTTGGGACGAATGCGATTCTACTTATCGATCGATATCTGGTATCACCAAATCCAGAGTACCCATCATTGCTACCAGATCGCCTAGCTTACTACCTCTGGCCATATGATCCAGCGCAGAAAGATTAGAAAATCCCGGTGAACGAAATTTTATTCTATAGGGGGTAGCCCCGCCTTCGCTCACTATATACACTCCTAATTCGCCTCTAGCGGTTTCTACTCGCTGGTAAAATTCTCCCTTGGGCAGTTTCAACACTGCTTTTGTTTTGGCTTGAAAATCACCTTCGGGAATATTGTCAATGAGCTGTTCTATAATCCGAACGGATTGATTCATTTCTCTTACTCTTACCATATACCTCGAAAATGAATCGCCCCCAGTTTCCAATATTTCATCAAACTCCAGCTGTTCGTAAATTTCATAAGGATACAACTTTCGAATATCGCAGGAAACGCCACTACCCCTTGCCGTTGGTCCGGTGCAGCCAAAAGAGATGGCATCAGCAGCAGACAAAAAACCAACGCCCTTCATCCTGTTTTGAAAAATAATATTTCCCGTAACCATTTCGCTGTATTCATTGATTTTGGATTTGTACAAGGCTATAAAATCCTTCACCCTCCGTTGAAAATTTGGATGTATATCTTGCATCACGCCACCAGGCACCATATAATTCATGGTAAGTCTTGCTCCACAGGTTTCCTCCATTATATCATTAATAGCTTCACGTTCGCGGAAGGCATGGAAGAAAGGAGTGAAGGCGCCAAGGTCCATCGCCATTGCACCCCACCATAGTTCATGTGATGCAATTCTGGTTAATTCATCCATCAAAATTCTTATCACCTGTGCCCTCGAAGGTATTTCTACCTGCATTCCTTTTTCAACACATAATGCACAAGCATGATTATTAATATGAGAAGACAAGTAATCCATCCGGCTGGTTACGTATATAAATTGACGGTAGCTTAAGCTCTCGCACATTTTTTCAATAGAGCGATGGATAAAGCCAAGGTGTGGCTCTACTTTTTGAATGGTTTCACCATTGATGGTAATCACTAGGTGCAACACGCCATGGGTGGCAGGATGCTGTGGTCCTACATTAATGATAATATCCCCCGCGGGTGTGCTGCTTATTTCTTCAACCATAATTTTTTTCTAAAAAAGCAACGTGAACGTTTTATTATAAAATGTTATTTTCGAATCTAACTTATTCAAAACAAATGTTTTTTTAGCTTGCCCCTTTCTTATGATCGACTACAATTTAATCATGTTAATAGGGTCTTCAAAATCCTTCAGCATAGGTTTCTTACCTTCCCATCCATCTGGCAAAATCAGTAACCTCAAATCAGGATGATGCAAGAAATTTACCCCAAACATTTCATACACTTCGCGTTCATGAAAATTGGCCGTCTTCCAGATATCACTCACCGTTTCGATTGCAGGATTCGTTTTATCCAATTTTACTTTCACTACTATATTGTGGCGATAGTTGGTAGAATCCAAATGATATACCATGGTAAGATGTGACTTCCAATCAATACAAGTAAGACAAAAAAGATAATCAAAACACAAGTCCTCCTGCTGCCGGAGTTGTGTGGCTAACATATGCCAGTTGGCTGATTCCACCTGCAGGGTGAGCCACTGGCTACCCTCTTCGAAAGCAATTGTAGGCGACAGTTCCGTAATTTTTTGTTGTACTATTTCGTTGGTCATATAAATCAAAGTCAATTAAAGCTGGTGCAATATATCTCCGCCAGTTGCCGGCTTGGGCACCTGAATCTGCTCTCTAGTTAATCCACTCTTTATTTTTTGTTGTAAACTGATTAGGGCATGTAATAGCGCTTCGGGGCGGGGCGGACATCCGGCAACATATACATCAACCGGTATCACATGGTCGGCTCCTTTTACCACTGAATAGGTATTGTAAAAGAAGGGTCCGCCACTAATGGCACAGGCTCCCATTGCAATTACATACTTGGGGTCTGCCATTTGATCATACAACCTTTTTAAAACCGGCGCCATTTTATTGACGATCGTACCTGCAATGATAATTACATCTGCCTGACGGGGAGAAGCCCTTGCTACCTCAAATCCAAATCGAGAAAAATCATATTTTGCGGCAGCTACCGACATCATTTCAATGCCGCAGCAACTGGTAGCAAATGTGAGTGGCCACAATGAGTTTGAGCGGGCCCAATTGATCACATCATCGAGCTTACTCAATACAATACCACCACCCGGTGTCTCATGAATTTGACCGGGAAAGTCTACTTTCTCCGAAGTTGCGACTGAATTATTAGAAGTGATGCCCATTGTCTTATATTTCGATTAATGATGCTTATATTAAAAATATTTCAAAAAACCGGCCAGCCATCCGCTTCATCCCCATATAGCTAGAACACTTGTTAAGCAAGGATTACACCCATTTCAGTGCGCCTTTTTTATGCGCATATAAAAAACCAAGCATTAATATAAAAAAGAAAATTAAAATTTCAACCATCGCCATCCAGCCAACTTTTTTAGCTACTACCGCCCATGGAAATAAAAAGACAAGTTCCACATCAAAAATTAAAAATATCAACGCAAATAAATAATACCCGACATTGAGTTGTGTCCAGGTTTTCCCCCTAGTAGGAATGCCGCATTCGTAAGGCTGCCCCTTTTGAGGATTCGAGGTAGCTTTAGTTACAATTTTAGAAACCAACATTGCAATTGAAGAAAATGTCAATGCTGCAATAATCAAGACAATCATAGAAGAAGCTCCCATACAAAATCAAATTAATTTGATGATTCATTAGAAACACAAGTTAGCAAAAAACAACAATACCCACTCACCAAAAAGACAAGGCGCTCGTCATCCTTGTAAATGATTGCAGTCATACCCACTAGTAAATATAAATGCATTGTATAATAGTCCCCCTAACTGATTACCCATAAATTTCAAAATGGATTGCCTTTTTATCATACCCCAAATCAATAATTTTCTTCCTTGCCTCATCAATCATCCCCTTCCAACCGCATAAAAAGAATTTTGCAGGCGGCTTTTCTTTGCATAATAATTCATAAACCGAATGGACATACCCTGTATGCCCCTCCCATTTTTCCCTTGACAAAGTGGGGATATATTGAAATCCCGGTATTTCAGTTTGAAGGGTTTTCATTTCTTCAAAGTACAACAAACTGCTTTTTGTTCGGCAACCAAAAACAAGAAAAATATTTTTATGCGCAATCTGCTTGTTTTTAATATAATGAATCATGCTCCTAAATGGAGCAATGCCCGTGCCTGTGCAAATGAGCACGAGGTCTTCGTCAATTGGCTCCTGTAATGTAAATACCCCCTGAGGTCCACGAAGGGTTATTTCAGAACCTACCTGAACTTCGTTAAAAAGGTAGGGTGTTCCGGCCCCGTTTTTATCTAGCACAATCACCAACTCAAATACATTGGTTCCGTCCGGACAAGAGGCAATGGAATAACTGCGCCAACGCTTATTGGGCTTTTCATGAATGGGAAGATCTAGTGTTACAAACTGACCTGGAATAAAATCAAACGACTCTAATTCCGACACCTGAATCCAAAACCTTCTTGTATCACTCGTTTCATTTTCAATCCTTATCACCTTTCCCACTCTCCAAGGTTGTAATGCCATATTAAAAATTTAATCCACCAATTTACTGATTATGTCGAATGTATAGCCATTATTTAAAAAAAAAGGCAGTTGCAATTTGTAATGCGCCGAAAAAGATGGTTGCTTTTTGGTAAGGAAAGGATTTTCTATTGGCTATTGAGTCAAGATTGGCGCTATTAAATCAATACCGAATCGAACGAAAGCAATCTGCATTTAAAAAATTAGCCTTCGAGTCGTATCTTTGCCAACGGATGAATTTGGAAGTGTTGTTGAAAGAATATGCAAAAGACCCCCGCTGTTTTGCAATTGCGGACAGGATCACTTTGTCTAGTCCGCAGCAAATTCATCTTTCCGGACTTCGTGGAAGTGCTACAGAATTTGTACTTTCCGCCGTTTTCAATCATTCAGCCACCAGTCAGCTCAATCACCTTGTCATTTTAAGGGACGCGGAAGAAGCCGCTTATTTCCATAATAGCTTTGAGAACATTACCCAAGCATTGGATATTTTTTATTTCCCATCTTCATTTAAAAACAAAAAAAACTATCGCCTTCTCAACAGCAGCCATGTGATGCTTAGGACGGAGGCGTTAACCAAAATAGCTGGTGGTACCAATAAGAAGGTATTGATCACCTATCCAGAAGCGCTATTTGAAAAAGTGGTGTTGCCGACCACGCTTATCGAAAATATTATTTCCATCAAGCAAAGTGAAACACTGAATGTAGATAGGATGTTGGAAAAATTTATAGCATACGGCTTTGAAAGAACTGATTTTGTATACGAACCCGGTCAGTTTGCCATACGGGGAGGCATACTCGATATTTATTCTTTTGGCAATGAAAGGCCCTATCGAATTGAATTATTTGGTAACGAGGTGGATAGTATTCGGATATTTGATCCCGAATCGCAGTTGAGCGAACGCAAATTATTGCAGGTGAATATCATTCCGAATGTAGAGTCCCTCCCAAATGCCTTTGGAGGCGATTCGGGCAATAAGGTTTCGCTACTTGAATTTTTACCAGAAAATACGGCAGTATGGACCGCTGACTGGCAGTTCATCAAGGAAAAAATTGAACAGCAGCAGGAAGACCTCGAATTGTATTTAGCTCTGATAGATAGCAACCCCGGCAATCATAAGCCGGCCAATGATGAAGCGTATGAAATAAATGAAAAGGCCGAGGTCAGTGAAAATGACTTTGCAAAAGCAGCAACACTTGAAGCACAAATTAAGCAACATCACATCATTGAATTTGGTTCAAAAAGTTATTTTAACGCTTTCTATCAGCAAGCCCAATCTTGCGTGGTAAAATTTTCAATACAATCACAGCCAACTTTCAACCGGCAATTCGACCTGCTGATAAAAAATTTAAAGGAATTTGAAGGCAATCATTATTCTATCTTTTTGTTTGCCGACAATCCAAAACAGCTCGAAAGACTCCATATTATTTTTACCGATTTACAAGCCGAAATACCTGTTACACCTATCCCTACTTCCATCCATGAAGGATTTATTGATGAAGACCTTCAATTGGTTTGCTATACCGATCATGAAATATTTCAGCGGTACCATAAGTATAAGGTAAAGCAGGCCTTCAGTAAAAACAAAGCGCTTACCTTAAAAACCCTGCGGGAATTACAACCCGGTGATTATGTTACCCATATCGACCATGGTGTAGGCGTATTTAGCGGCTTACAAAAAATTGAAGCCAATGGCAGGATGCAGGAATCGGTAAGGATACAGTATAAAGATGGCGACCTATTATATGTCAACATTTCATCCTTACACAAAATAGGCAAATACAGTGGCAAGGAAGGCAGTGTGCCGAAAATGAATAAGTTGGGCAGTGATGTATGGAACAAATTAAAGGAGAAGACCAAAAAACAAGTAAAGGATATCGCCACCGATCTGATTAAACTGTATGCACAAAGAAAAAGCCAGGCTGGTTTTATGCATAGCCCTGATAACTATATGCAAACTGAATTGGAAGCATCTTTTATTTATGAGGATACTCCCGACCAAGGCAAGGCAGTGGAAGATGTAAAAAGGGACATGGAAAAACCTGCTCCTATGGACAGGCTGGTATGTGGTGATGTAGGCTTTGGCAAAACCGAAGTGGCCATTCGAGCTGCGTTTAAAACCTGCTGTGATGGCAAACAGGCCGCCATACTGGTTCCTACCACCATCTTGGCTTACCAGCATTTTAAAACTTTCGGTGAACGACTAAAAGATTTTCCAGTTACCGTAGATTTTATCAACCGTTTTAAATCGGCCAAAGAAAAAAAAGAAACCCTTCAAAAAGTGGCTGAAGGAAAAATCGATATTATCATTGGCACACACTCCCTGCTAAGCAAGGATGTTCAATTTAAAGATCTGGGATTGATGGTAATAGATGAAGAACAAAAATTTGGTGTTACTGCAAAAGAGAAATTAAAACAGTTGCGCACCACTGTTGATTCTTTGACACTAACGGCAACGCCGATACCAAGAACACTTCAATTCAGTTTAATGGGCGCAAGAGATCTGAGTATCATCAATACCCCGCCACCTAACCGGCAGCCGATACAAACGGAAGTAATGGTATTCAATGAGGATGCTATTCGGGATATTATTTACTACGAAACCGAAAGGGGTGGTCAGGTTTTCTTCATTCACAACCGGGTAAACGGCTTGGCAGAGATGAAAGGATTGATACAGGGCCTTTGTCCGGACATCAGCATTGCTTTTGCACATGGCCAAATGGATGGAGACCAATTGGAAGATACCATCCTTGACTTCATGGATAAAAAATATGATGTGCTGGTATGTACCAATATTGTAGAGAGCGGGGTAGATATACCTAATGTAAATACCATCATTGTAAACAATGCCCACCAGTTTGGACTAAGTGATCTGCATCAACTCCGCGGCCGAGTAGGCAGAAGCAATAAAAAGGCATTTTGCTATCTGCTTGCACCTCCCATGAGTACCCTGCCCACCGATAGCAGAAAAAGACTCAGCACACTGGAGCAATACAGTGATCTAGGAAGTGGATTTCAGATTGCGATGCGAGACCTTGACATCCGCGGTGCCGGTAATATGCTAGGCGGTGAACAAAGTGGTTTTATTGCAGAAATTGGTTTTGAAATGTATCAGAAAATTCTGGATGAAGCCGTTAAAGAGCTGAAACGTTCAGAATTCAAAGAACTTTTTAAAGAAGAGATTCAGCAGCAGGATGATTTTGTAAAAGACTGCAGTATTGATACCGATCTGGAAATTTTAATACCCGATACCTATGTCGAAAGTATTACCGAAAGATTGAGTTTATATAGTCGGCTGGATAATTGCGAAACTGAAAAAGACCTATCCGATTTTCATACCGAAATGCTCGATCGATTTGGTCCCATTCCTGCATCCGTGGAAGACCTATTTATTACTGTTCGCTGTAGAAAAATTGCCGTAGAGCTGGGATTTGAAAAAATGATTGTTAAAAATGATACCCTTAAATGTTTCTTTGTTAGCAATCCCGATTCCCCTTATTTCCAGAGTGAAACTTTCAATGGCATCCTGCAATTTTTGCAAAAAGGCACCAATAAGGCAAAATTAAAACAAGTAGGGAAAAATGGCATTCTGGTAGTGGAAGATGTTGCTGAAATGACTATTTTATTCGAATTTCTAGATAGGATGAAGGCCTCTATCATCAGGACAGCCTAAGCTGCAAAGAAATTATTTTATAAAACCCATTTTATTTAAAAAGACCCTTTAATTTTGCAAAGTGGAAAACAGTGTTTCATATCCGTATTACCGAAATAGCAGCTGGAGCGAAGCATGGGCTAGCCCATTATTTAGAAAAAAAGTGATTGGCGGAGCGCTGTTATTTGCTGCCATCCTACTTATACTACCTCGTTTTTTTTCTGTCATTGAAGCAAGGCAGGGGATCTTACTGAATGACTGGCTACTGCGCCTTATCCCTTCGATGGACTTTTCTGTACTCATTTTTATATTGGTATGGTCCACTTTCCTTCTGGTGCTTACGCGATGCATTCAACAACCAGCCATTTTTTTGATGATCCTCTATTTTCTAATTTTAATCACCCTTACTAGAATACTCACCATATCGGTTATTCCACTGGATCCGCCAACTGGGCTAATTATTTTAAAGGACCCCTTAACTAGTCTTAGTTATGGTGGCAAGGGGATATTTATTACGAAGGATCTTTTTTTTTCAGGCCACACTTCTAACCTGTTTATGTTTTACTTATGCCTCCAAAAAAAGAGGGACAAGCAATTTGCATTATTCACATCGCTGCTCGTAGGCTCACTCGTTCTAGTTCAGCATGTACACTATTCAATAGATGTAATTGGAGCGATTGTTTTTACTTATTTACTGGTAAAATATTCCAAGCACCTTGGCTTAATCAATGTGTAACGAGTTGTTACTCAATAATTCGGTTTTCCTAGTCAACTAAACAAATTGAACACATAAAAAAAGCCATCCGCTATTAGCGAATGGCTCGAATGAATTGTAGGGTTAAAACTACCAGCCTTTTTTAGCTACGCCATTTTTAACAGCCTCTAACGCTGTTGCTTCAGAAAGCATGGTGGTCATTTTATTACCTTTTCCATCATTACCCTGGGCCATGTATCCGCCACGAGCTGTTTTGGTTATCACTGCATCCTGCATTGGAACGTTTTTTTCCTTTGTTTTCATGCAATAAGCTGTTAACATGTTACTCATTTGATTAGAATTTATTGTTAGTAAATATGGGTTCTTAACCTCTCTTAACGATACAATCTACTAAAAATATTGGTTTTGCCAAAAATAACTAATACAGTATACCATATATAATTAAAATACTATGAATCGTA
>CANIMM010000036.1 GCA_947468255.1 Chitinophagaceae bacterium
GCCATTGTGTATTTCAGGAGTAGTTCCGGCGAAAAGAGAATTATGATCTTCTCCATATCCCAAATGATCATAATGTGCACCAATCACGATGGTGGTGAGGGCATTGTTATTGATATACCCGATCACGTTATGGCCGATCCTTTTTTTATTATCAATGGCTATTTTTAATTTTATATCCAATGAAGCCGTTTCATCAGCTAGGTATTTTTTTATAGCGGACTTGGTTATGTAAATTATAGGAATATTAATGGAACCTGATTTTGCCCTGGGCTCAAATTTTAGTTCATCATTAATTGAATTGCTATTGAAAATAAAAAATGCATTGGCTCCTTTTTTTGCCACTTCCGTGGCTTTTGAAATAACCCCTTCCATTAAATCTGCATGCGGATTACTTTTTTTGCTTTCTATCAATTCTTTAATATCATAAAACCAGGGGCTGGCATTTTCCTGTAAAGCAACAGAGGCAGTTGCTTCCAATGAAATATCCGGACTAATGGAAAAGGGGAAATAGTCTTGGTTGATTTTCAAGTCATTGCCATTAATAATTAAATGCGAGGAGGCGTTCAATTCTTTTCCATCATTTACTTCAAACGCTTGAAGCCAAGTTTCGTTTTCACCCTTTGCTATTAAACCCGCTTTTTCAAATTCTTTGCTGATATATTCATAGGCCAATTTCTCCCCCTTTGTTCCCGTTCTTCTGCCCTCTAACAGGTCGTCTGCTAAATAAGTAATGTGTTTTTCAAGATTTGACAGGATCAGCTTGTCTGCCTTTTTCAGTTTTTGAGCGCTAGCAAACTGAAAGGAAAAGAGCAATAACCAGAATAGTTGCTTCATGTAGTGGTTTTATTAACAGTGTAAAGGTAGTTCAGCCAGCTACTACAATTGTAAACAAAATGTAATTTATTTTTTGTTAAGGGAAGAATAGCTGCAATTCTCAAACTCCTGCCCTAGGAAACACTATATACATGCTTTATCGCATTTCCGAATGAATCTGCCGTCCTTTTATTCTTTCCAAACATCCATTTTCAAATTGGGCATTGTCAATCTTTCCATCAGATGCGCTAACGCATATTTCGGGCCACTCTTTTTCACTACATTTACCTAGTTTCTTATTTCGTAACCATATACCATTGTTAGCCGGTATTTTTGCATTTCAGTAAAAATGACCATTAGCTGAGTACATTCTATTTTGAAGAAAAATATTAACATAGCATTAGTAGGAAACCCCAATAGCGGGAAAAGCTCCTTGTTCAATGCTTTAACAGGATTGAATCAGCAGGTGGGTAATTTCCCCGGCGTAACCGTAGATAAAAAGACGGGACAATGTCAGATTGGGGAAAATCTAACTGCTACCCTAATCGATTTACCTGGAACCTATAGCCTCTATCCAAAGCGATCAGATGAATGGGTGGCCTATAAAGTTTTGCTACAGCAGGATGAAGATATCAAGCCCGACATGGTATTACTAGTGGCCGATGCGAGTAACTTAAAAAGGAATCTGCTGTTCTGCTCACAGATTATTGACTTGAAAATACCAGTGGTGATGGCTTTATCCATGACTGACCTTGCCAAAAACAAAGGAACAGAAATTGATATCAATGGGTTGGAACGAGAACTGGGGGTACCGGTGGTAAGCATTAATCCTAGAAAAAACAAAGGTATTCCGCAACTTAAAAAAATTGTTGAACAGACCTTCAACGCTAATTTTACAGCCCCTCGCGAGTTTATTCATAATGCATCCTTATCTGAAAAGCCCATCGAAGAGGTGAAAGTGCTATTACCGGAAATAAGTGATTACACTGCTTTGCATTATCTTATTAATCATAAACATTTTAAATTAAGCCCTTCCTTACAAAATGATATTGAAGTCATTGAAGTTGCCAATAATTTCAACCCCACCAAAACCCAGGCGGAGGAAATCATGCAGCGTTATGGCCGGATCAAGCATATTATGAGTCAAACTGTAGTTGAAGCGGACCCTTTGCAAAAGACGCTGTTTACAGAAAAGCTGGATAATATTTTATTAGATAGAAACTGGGGGTACTTGATTTTGCTGGCCGTTTTATTTCTACTGTTTCAAAGTGTATTTTGGATCGCCCAATATCCCATGGATGCCATAGAGTGGAGCTTTGGTAAATTGAGCGGCTCGCTGGGTAACCTATTGCCCCCAACATGGTGGAGCGATTTGTTGATTAATGGTGTAGTGGCGGGCTTGAGTGGCATTGTGATTTTTATTCCGCAGATTATGATTTTGTTTGGCCTCATCACCCTGTTGGAAGATACAGGTTATATGGCCCGTATCAGTTTTCTTACAGATAAACTGATGCGAAGTGTAGGACTGAATGGAAAAAGCGTAATGCCGATGATTAGTGGGCTGGCCTGCGCGGTACCTGCCATCATGAGTGCTCGAAATATCGAGAACAGAAAGGAACGGTTACTAACGATACTGGTTACCCCATTAATGAGTTGCAGTGCTCGACTGCCCGTGTATACCATATTAATTGCATTGGTAATACCTTCCAAATTGTATTTTGGTTTTTTAAGTATACAGGGATTGGTAATGATGGCATTGTATCTGCTGGGCACAGTGATGGCACTGTTGGTATCTTTTGTAATGCGCTGGTTCATCGACATTAAGGAAAGAAGTTTCTTCATATTGGAACTCCCGGTGTACCGAAGTCCAAGATGGGCCAATGCCCTGACTACGATGGTGGAGAAGGCTAAAATTTTTGTTTTCCAGGCAGGTAAGATTATCATGGTAATTAGTTTATTATTATGGGTGTTAAGCTCCTACGGCCCTTCCGCTAAAATGGCTGCAGTATCTTCCCACTATGAGCAGCTTATCCAAACTTATCCAAATCAGCAAAAAGAATTAAATAAGCAACGCAAAATGGAGCTGCTGGAAAATTCCTTTGCCGGCATGCTGGGTAAGGCGATTGAACCCGCAATCCGTCCTTTGGGTTATGACTGGAAAATAGGCATTGCATTGATCACTTCCTTTGCTGCAAGGGAAGTCTTTGTTGGTACTATGGCTACCCTTTATAGTGTGGGCGATGATGCCGATGAGAATAACAATACCCTTCGCCAAAAAATGTCTGCTGCAGTTAGGGCCGACGGAAGCAAAGTATACAACCTTGCCACAGGACTCTCACTCCTTGTGTTTTATGTGCTGGCTATGCAATGCATGAGCACACTGGCGGTAGTAAAAAGAGAAACCCGCAGTTGGAAATGGCCTGCCATTCAATTGGTATATATGACCACGCTGGCTTATTTGATGAGTTGGGTTACCTACTTGATTTTTAGGTAAAAAATACCTGCTAGCCCCCGTTAAACTACTCGCTGATTTACATTTATTTCTCCCGAACCGCAAAGGAAATTCAGTTGAAAGTAAAAATTAAGCAATTAAAAACAGGCCATTCAGCCAGTTATTTCACCACCCATCCAAATTAAAAAAAACCGTCAATATGCTGTAAGCCATTACAGCCCTGGTTTTTAATAAAAAAAAGGGACTCTTTTAAATATACAGTACTATTAAATAAATGGTAGTATGTTTTGCATAGTACTAAATAACTTGTACATTTGTAAAAGAAACAGAATAAATGGAGACTGCATATAAGATTTGAAAGATTGCATTTCATCCGTTTTAGGAGTATTTTGAAAATTAAAAATTGACAGCATGAACATTGATAACACCGCCAGCCAGATGCGGAAAGGAGTATTGGAATTCTGTATTCTTTCAATCATCAAACAAGGCGAGGCTTATCCATCTGACATTATTGAAAAAATGAAGTCTGCCAATCTAAATATACTGGAGGGCACTTTATATCCATTATTAACCAGGTTAAAAAATGCCGAATTTCTTACCTACCGATGGATAGAAAGTAATAGCGGCCCGCCACGGAAATATTTTTCATTGACAGAAAAGGGAGCTACTTTTTACAAGGAACTGGAAGCAACCTGGCATGAATTGGCCAATGCGGTAAAAACACTTTCAACGGCAGAGCAGGCGCATTCTGCAGAGCAGGAAGCAAGAGAAGACCAAAGCATTTCCGCTAACCCGCCAGATTAATACTTTTTTATACAATTATAAAAGCAACTCCTAAGTATTTTATAGTGTTCAATGCACTAGTAAATCGTAAAAAAACAACCATGAAGCAAGTTATAAATATCAACTTCCACGGACAAGTAGTACCGATAGAGGTAACCGCTTTTGAATTACTTAAAAATTACACCGAAAGCCTTTCACGTTATTTTGCCAATGAAGAGGGTAAGGAGGAAATTATCAACGATATTGAAAGTCGCATCGGTGAACTTTTTCAGGAAAGACTAAAAAAAGGATCTACCTGTATCACGGACGATGATGTAAATGCTATCATAAAAAGTATGGGAAGCCCCGAAGAATTAGAAGCGGTAGATGAAATCGGATTTTCTAATTCTTCTAGTGGCAAACAATCTAAGGGACCAGATCAGTTTCAATCAGGCAATTCCAATTATTTATTTAGAAATGAAAACGACAAAATAATCGGCGGTGTATGTGGAGGGTTGGCCAATTATTTTAATATTGATCCAATATTGGTCAGAATTATATTTATTGTGTTGCTAGTTGCAGGAGGAGCGGGTTTGCTGGCCTATCTAATTTTGTGGATTGCCTTACCTAGCAGTGCGTCCACGGAAATTGGCAGTACACGAAAAAAATTATTCAGAGACCCAGACGAAAAAATAATAGCAGGCGTGTGTAGTGGAATTGGTAATTATTTCGGCATGAGCGCCTGGATCCCCAGGGCATTATTTTTCTTGCCATTCTTGGGATTAGTGTTTCGTTGGAGCCATCGAGATTTTCTGGATTTTCCTCATTTCATTAGTTTCTCCTTTAGTCCTGGCGCATTAATTGTTTATATCATTTTATGGTTGGTAATTCCGAAGGCGAATAGCACTGCCGAAAAGCTAGAAATGAAAGGAGAAAAGGTAGACTTGCATTCGATTAAAAACTTGGTGGTAGACGAAATGAAGGATGTGCAGCAGCGGGCTGAAAAATTTGGAAAGGAAGCAAGGTCATTTGCAGCCGATAAAGGGAAAGTTGTAGGCGCAGAGGCGGCGAATTTGGTAAAGCGCAGTAGCAGATCACTGGGCGATATCATTGTGATGATCGTTAAAGCTTTTGCTTATTTTATTATTGGCTGTTTTGGGCTTGCACTGGTAGCCGCCTTATTTGTTTTTGCCATTCTATCGATCGGGGTTTTTCCGTTGAAAGATTTTTTATTGACAGAAGGCTGGCAAAATGTTTTTGCCTGGGGCACGCTGATCCTTTTCATTGCAGTGCCTGTGATAGGAGTGATTACCTGGATTATCCGTCGTTTGGCAAAAATGAAAACTAACCGAAGATTGTTGAGGTTCACTTTTATTAGCCTATGGGTAGTTGGATGGGCCTGTTTTATTTGCCTGTTAGCATTTGTTGGGAGAGATTTTACAACTACCAATGATTTATATGAACAGGAGATTATTTTGTCGAACCCTTTGGTGAACAAACTCGAACTCACCTCTCAATCTTTGGCGAATAAATATAGCAGAACCCAATTTTTTAAACTGGAGCCTTTTGAATCTTTCGGTTTGGAAGATGACACCGTTTTCGTTAAAAACATTGAAATCAAGCTACTTCAATCCCCTACTGACAGCTTTAGGGTTACAATGGTAAAAATAGCCAATGGGCGTAATAGAAGATCTGCGGATACATTGGCCAATCTGATCAACTATGGTGCGGTTCAAACCGACTCCATACTGCTGCTGGACAAGGGCATTGCCATTACCCGAAAAAACAAATTCCGTAACCAGCGTTTAATCGTTACTGTTTACGTGCCGGTAGGAAAAAGAGTAAGGGTTGACAAAAGCTTGAACTGGAGCGGTGAGTTGCTTTTCGGCGATTCCCAATCTGATAGGGAGGACAATATGATCAAGGAATACGAAGAGAGGGGGTGGGTGCCAAATATGGATTATATCATGAAGCCGGATGGGCTCTATACTTTGGATGGTGTTCCTGTGGATACCAGAAAAAATGACGGAAAAACCAAGGTTAAAATTAATTCTAAAGTATTCTATACAGATGAAAATGGCAATAAAGTTTCAATTGATGTGAATGGCATTCAAATAGAGGGGGAGGGGAATGATCTAAAAAAAGAAATAGATAAGCATATAGATTCAATTCGAACGAAAATAGAGATGGATAAAATGCGTATGAGAGATTCATTGCAAAAAGCAAAAGAGAAAATTCAACAGCAAATCGAAAAAATTGCCATCAGCAAAACTAGTCCGGAAGCTTTGAGTGGATATTATTTGCAGCCCTATTTTTTATTGGTAAATAATATGGATTAAATTTTTCTAGCCTAACCCAAAATGGAGCCTTAATTTCGATAACTAGTGTTTTTATACCAGGGTAAACGATGGGGTTGATTTGGTTGTTTTTCATTTAGCGATTGCAAATATTGGCAGGCTATGCTTAATTAGCGCTGCCAATTTTTTTTATTTTACATTTGCCATAGAAATTTCAACGCTACTTTTTAATTACACATTCATGAAAAATACACCGTTTACCGAAAAACACCTAGCATTGGGTGCAAAGATGGCTTCATTTGCAGGATTTAATATGCCCATTAGTTATTCAGGTATCAACGATGAGCACGCTACCGTTCGAAACAATGCCGGAGTATTTGACGTAAGCCATATGGGCGAATTTATTTTAAAGGGCGAAAATGCGTTGGATTTGATTCAAAGAGTTACTACCAATGATGCAGCTAAATTGACTGCTGGTCAGGCCCAGTACAGTTGTTTACCTAACCGGGAAGGAGGTATTGTAGATGATCTGCTGGTGTATTGCCTAGAGCCCAACAAGTCGTATATGCTAGTGGTAAATGCGGGTAATATTGATAAGGACTGGAACTGGATTAGCAGCTTCAATGAAAAGGGAGTGGAGATGCATAATATATCCGACAAGACTTGTTTACTGGCTATTCAGGGTCCAAATGCAACCAAAATACTACAATCATTAACCAACACGGATATTTTAAATTTAAAGTACTATACTTTCATTCGTACCAATTTTGCTGGGATTGATAATGTAATCATCAGCGCAACCGGTTATACAGGCGCAGGTGGTGTTGAAATTTATTTTGAGGACAAAGACAATGCAGCTGATATTATATGGAATGGAATATTTGCTGCCGGGGCTTCGTATGGCATCAAGCCAATCGGACTGGGCGCAAGAGATACATTGCGACTTGAGATGGGTTTTTGTTTATATGGAAATGACATTAACGATACTACCTCACCGCTAGAGGCCGGCTTAGGTTGGATTACCAAATTCACCAAGGACTTCACCAACAGGTCTTTTTTTGAAACTCAAAAGGCGGAAGGAGTAACAAAAAAATTGGTAGGATTCGAAATGATAGACAGGGGCATCGCTCGCCATGACCATGAAATCATGGATTCGAAAGGTAACATTATTGGAAAGGTGACTTCTGGAACCCAATCCCCTACATTGGGCAAGGCAGTCGGCATGGGGTATGTAGCGATTGATTTCGCATCGATTGACAGTGAAATTTACATCAGCATCCGTAATTCCTTACTAAAAGCAACAGTGGTAAAAATGCCTTTTGCTTAACTGATAACTATTTTAACTGAAAACTGAAAGACCTTACTCCTCCATTAGAAAAAAATCATCGGAGTGTATTTTAATGAAATTTTTCAAAAAAGTTGCTTGTTGTAATGGACTATAATTTTATCACTATCAGCTAATTGTTTTCATGGGAAAAATTCACCTCACCACCCTTATCCATGCACCGGCAAAGCGAGTATTTGAATTAAGTAGGAATATCAATTTGCACCGAATATTTTCATCTAACCCCTATGAAACGCCGCTTGAAGGAGAAATCAAAGAGCTGATCAATGAAAATGAAACGGTAACCTGGCAGGCCAAATATCTCCTTAAAAAAAGGGATTTTACTTTAAAAATCACCAGCATGGAGATGCCCCTCCATTTTACAACTCAGTTGGTAGAGGGAGGCTTTAAAAATTTTCGACATGAACATTATTTTAAAGCCTTCAAAAATGGCACATTTTTGATTGATGTGGTTGAGTTTGAAAGTTCATACGGCTTGATTGGAAAATGGATAGAGCAACTATTTCTAACCAGCTATATACATAATTTGCTACTACAGCGGAATGAAGTAATTAAGCAATATGCTGAAAAAAGCAAGCAGAAGGTAATTGTGAAATAAATAAAATCAATGAAAGACGAAAAACCAGCCTTATTTACCGCTTTATCTCCTGCATTACTTCATTTGTATGATGTGAGTAGTAGTATCGTCGTGATAATCGATGTATTAAGAGCGACCTCCACTATTGCAACGGCATTGAACAACGGAGCAAAAGATATTATTCCAGTAGATAGTGTAGCAGAATGTATTCGGCTGGGCAAGCAAATAGCTGGAATTACTGCCGGGGAAAGGGATGGCTTAATTGCGGAAGGCTTATCTCATGGAAATTCTCCCTTTGAATATCCTGCGGAATTTGTTGCTGGCAAAACATTGGTCCTCACTACTACCAATGGTACCAAATTATTACACATGGCATTGGAAAAGGGGGCAAAGGGAATCATCACCGGCTCGTTTCCCAATCTTTCGGCTGTATGCGACTATCTAATAGCCATGAAAATGCCAGTGATATTAGGCTGCGCAGCTTGGAAAGACAGGATGAATATTGAAGACACCCTATTTGCCGGAGCAGTAATCAGTCGCATTAAGGATCATTTTCATATAAACTGCGACTCATCCCAAGTGGCTGAAATCATGTACAATGATGCCAAAGCAGATTTATATGATTTCATGAAATCAAAAAATGCCTCCCATTACCACCGACTTTCCCGATTGGGACTAGAAAAGGATATCCGGTATTGTCTAACAGCGGATGTAGCCAATATATTGTGCCTGTATGAAGGGGGCAAACTGATAAAAGGGAATCTTTAGGCGATAAGTTTTAAAAGTAGTCATCTCTTTGAAGCAGTTTTTCTTTAATTTTGCAAATTGCTCTTTTCTGAACGGGTCATTCCACTAAAAAGAGGGATCAATTTCACTTTGTAAGTTAAACCGGACTCAATTGGCACTATCCCATTTAATCAAATATGTTTACAATACCGGTTCCGATGAGGTGATCCGAAGAGGAAAAAAAATCCATGCCATTGGCAACGTTGAGTTGGTAGAGCATGATGAGCTACTGAATGGGGTAGTTTTTAGGGTAAAGGATGATATCTACAGTACGTATTACAAAGTCAATGTTCAAAAATACACAGACCCTCAATCATTATCCCTTCGTTGCAGCTGCCCTTATAATATTGGCGATATATGCCGTCACGAAGTAGCCGCCCTTTTCCAGTTACAGGAATTGATAGATAAAAATATGCTCGGCATCAACAATGCTGTGTATAGCCAGCGGCATACGGTGGCAAAGATGAAATACATTGATCTTAAAACCATCCGACTGCTTTGTTCACCAGACATGTATGATGCGGCCGAAACAATTTTAGAAACAACCAAGGCTGCAATCCTGGTTTCAGCCAATGAAAGAGTAGAAGCAGAATTGAAACTTGATGGGAAGTTGTTTCCGATTTTGATTCAAAAAAATGACGAACGAAATTTTGACACCTCCTGCAAATGCGCCGAAACATCCTATCCGCTATGTGTGCACAAGACGACTTTATTTCTTCAATTATTTAGGCAATACGGTCCATATTATTTTGACACAATTCGCAACTGGGACAAGGAGAAAAACAAGCTGTTACAGATCTATGGGTATAATTTATCTGATGACTTGACTGGAAAGTTTGAGTTTGTATATAAAGAGGGAAAACCTTTTCTTATTTTACTCGACAGCTCCATCAAAAGAGTTGCCCAAGCAATTCCTGCCTTTAGGCCCGCCTATCTGCAAGATAGTCGCCCCCCCGAAATAGAGGAGCCAGCAACTATTGCTGCGACTAAAAAACTCGGACTGGTGTTTAACTTTAATGCTGCAGCCTATCCGAATTTTATAGTAGATGCCATTCAGGGCGATGTAAATGAAAAAACGAATACGCTGTTAGGGAAGGCTGAAAAATTAGACCTCACCAAATTTGTGAACACCGATCTCTATAGCGAAGATGACAAAATGCTGTTACAGCAAATTCGAAAATTACAGACATCTGAAGTAAATAAATACCTAAATAGAAATTCACCCTTTAGCGGAATCTGGGAAAATATCATTCAAACAGATGGAGATGAATTACCTGAAGAAACTAAGTTGTTGATAACAGAATATTTTCAACCCAAACTAAAAAAAATATTTGAGGAGCAAAAAAACAACTCGTTCATTTATTATTTACCAGAAAAAAAGAGTTTTAAAACCGATAATTTAGTAGAAGTGTCCTTGAGTGAAAACTGGATTGCACCGCAGTTTAAGATCGCATTGCATGGAGGTCATTTTGAGCTGCAATGTCGATTAAACATTAATGGTGCCGCACAGCCTGTTACTGATAATGAATGCTACAACAGTATTCTTTATTTATTCAATCACACTTTTTACCTCTGGCAAAAACCCGAAGATGCTTTACAGGCCGAAAAGTTTATCAAGAACGGAAGCATAGCGCTTACCAAAGAAAACTGGTCTGCTCAGATGCAGAAGCTCATCATGCCATTAACTCAGGAATACCTGGTAGAGTTTGACAAATCCCTCATCAAGGAAATAAAAAGTGGTGAGCCGGAAGTG
This sequence comes from Chitinophagaceae bacterium, assembly GCA_947468255.1. Classification (GTDB taxonomy): domain Bacteria; phylum Bacteroidota; class Bacteroidia; order Chitinophagales; family Chitinophagaceae; genus Ferruginibacter. The sequence continues at coordinate 10,786 of CANIMM010000036.1, forward strand.
AAATTGATGCTGCAGGAAAAAGGCGATTACTTGGTATTTCAACCCATTTTTACTTACAAGGGTTTTGAAACAAAGGCTACGGACAAGGATACTATTACCATTCCCGACGGAGATAAAATCTTAATTGTTCACAGAAACAAAGAAGCGGAACTGCGGTTTTTAGATAAGCTGAGTTCATTGCATTCGCAGTTTATACGCCCAGAAGAAGGCAACAGTTTGATATTAAAAGGTCCGGAAGTATTAAAAAACAACTGGTTTTTCTTATTTGTAGATTCAATGAAGGAATCTAAAGTGCCTGTATTTGGTTTTGAGGCCCTTAGAAATTTCCGTTTTAATACAGCCAGGCCGTCTACCCATATTCATGTAAGCAGTGGGCTAGACTGGTTTGATGCAAAAGTGGAGTTGGATTTTGAAGGGCAGCGAGTAGGTATCAATGAAATTAAAAAGGCGTTGGCCTCCAAGCAATCCTTTGTTCAGCTGAATGATGGCACATTAGGGATATTGCCGGATGAATGGCTCAAAAAGTACTCCCTGTTATTTAAGGTTGGCGACGGAAAAAATGACAAGCTCCGCTTATCAAAATATCACATGAGTGTGATTGATGAGCTTTACCAAAACCGAGATGCAACAGAATTAAGTTTTGCACTCGACGAAAAATTTGAGCGGATCAGGGAGTTCAGAAATATCCCCGAAATCGTTGCGCCAGTTAATTTGCAGGCCATTCTAAGGCCTTATCAAACTGCAGGCTATCAGTGGCTCAATTATTTAAATGAAGTCGGCTGGGGAGGTATTTTGGCAGATGACATGGGATTGGGTAAAACCGTTCAGGCGCTTACTATGTTGCAGCATTACAAAACCCAGGAGGGGAAATTAACTGCCATTGTAGTTTGCCCAACCACCTTGATTTATAACTGGGAAAATGAGATTAAAAAATTCACTCCAGACCTTAGCTGGAGAATTCATCATGGAAGTACGCGTACCAAAGACATTGCAGCATTACAGGATGCAAATATTATCATTACTACTTACGGCACTTTACGAAGTGACATCCAGTTGCTAATGAAGGTGCTTTTTGATTATGTGGTGTTGGATGAAAGTCAGGCAATTAAAAATCCAGCATCCAAAGTAACAAAGGCAGCTTGTCTATTGATTGCAAAAAACAGGGTATGCATGAGTGGTACCCCACTTCAAAATAACACATTTGATATTTTTGCACAAATGAATTTCCTCAATCCCGGATTGCTGGGGAGTATGGATTTTTTCCGAAATGAGTTTGCTAATCCTATTGATAAATTTGGCGAACAGGATCAAAAAGATCATCTTAAAAAATTACTGTATCCTTTTATTTTACGTAGAACTAAAGAGCAGGTGGCAAAGGATTTGCCTGAAAAAACTGAAACCATTTTATTTTGCGAAATGGAAAAGGAGCAGCGTAAAATATATGATGCATACCGCAATAGCTACCGCGATAAGATTATGGGAGTGATTGACCAACAAGGTATTGATAAATCCCAACTAACTATTTTACAGGGGCTGATGAAATTGAGGCAAATTTGCGACAGCCCTGCAATATTGAATGAAGAAGAAAAATATCCCAACCATTCCATCAAGCTCGATGAGTTAACTCGGGAAATTGGAGAAAATATAGGAGCGCACAAGGCACTGATATTCTCCCAATTTTTGGGAATGCTTTCTCTTATCAAGGAAAAATTAAAAGAAGCAGGGGTGCCTTTTGAGTATTTCGACGGAAGTACCAGCATCAATGACCGACAAAAAGCGATTGATAATTTTCAAAATAAAGATGAAAGTCGGGTGTTCCTGATTTCATTAAAGGCGGGCGGAGTGGGGTTGAACCTTACGGCTGCAGATTACGTTTATATAGTGGACCCATGGTGGAATCCTGCTGTAGAGCAACAGGCCATTGACCGAACGCATCGTATTGGACAAACAAAAAACATCTTTGCCTACCGAATGATCTGTATTGATACGATAGAAGATAAAATCCTGCAACTACAGGAACGCAAACGCAAACTGGCAAGTGAACTGATTTCTGACGATGTCAATTTTGTAAAAGCGTTGAGCAAGGCAGATGTCGAGTATCTTTTCAGTTAGCATCGAAAAAATATCAGGAATTGAGATAGTCTCGCAAACGCTTCATATTACGCTTATCGCTTGATTCAAAAAGCGTCTTAAAAACGTTTTGAAAAAACTTTAACAAGACCGAAAAAAATGACGGAGAGTAGTTTTTAGTATTCATAGAATTAGGATTTACTGTAAAGTTAACAATGCAGTTCACCTAAGTCAATGGCAATAATTCTAATCACTCGTAGTGAAAGTTCCATTGTTTTATTTAGATCGAAAGGACTAAAATTGAAGCAGAAAGCATTTGATAATACAGATATCGGTAGCGTATCCCTTGAGTGTTACACGATTTGATTTGTATACAGAAGGAGGGCTAGGAAAAATTAGGTTTGGGTTTTAATAATGGAGTTACTAGTTTTCTTTTTCCCCTACTAATATCATAGCCTGCTGTTGAAAAAGAGCGAAATAGGGAAGCTTCAAATGCAATCAATAGCTCATCTGACTGATAAAATACTTGCTGTTGTTTTTCCCCAATTTCATTGCATATTCTGCCCATTTCTAACATAGATTTTGGGCGCAATACGATTGCGTCACATTCATTCAGTTCGATTATAATAATCTTGAAATCGTCTTCGTAAATAATATCGCCATCGGCAAGTAATTGATTTTCACCAGCTAATTCAATGACCACATTGAGCCCCGCAATTGTTTGTTTGCGCAATGACATTTTATTGGTTTCATGCCATTCCAACATCAGATAATCTATCTTACGATTATTGATATTAAAAAAATTGACGTTACCTATTTTTTCAGTAATTCGCATGGGGGATAAAAAATTTATAAATCGGTATTTAACTTTTATAAATGAATGGCAGCTCCTATAAATTGGCAGATTAAGCCAACCAGTAAACCGGCATAAATCTCTTTAGGCCGATGATCGCTTACTATCATCCGGGAACTGCAGACGAGGCCTGTTATCAAAAAAGCAACTGTTAAGGGACCCGTCATCAGCATAGTGTTTTGTTGCATGATTACAAGAAACAAACCCAGCAATCCACCCATTCCTATTGCATGCATGCTTATTTTATAATAAATATTAGCAATTAAAGCAGCGGATGAAGAGATGAAAACTCCAAACATAAATGCTACTAAGACTCTCGGAACAAAGCTTTGTTCTCTCAATACATATTGTGTCCAAAAGAAAAAAGTCATCGATGCGATGTATGGAATGATTCTGTCTTTTTGAGTTTTTAAAAAAATAGAATCGATAAAACCTAATCCTTTCAGCAGTAGAATAGCAATCATAGGAAATGCAAAGGCATTGATGGCTACAAGCAGCAATATTTTATATTTTCCCATTGCGCTAAAGCCTATAAAATAGGTGGGGTGTATAAAAGCCAGTGCCCAGGTTACATAGAGCGGAATAAGAATAGGGTGAAATACATAAGAAAAAAAATTAGCCATTAGCCTTATAATGGGGGAGTGATTGACAGACTCATTCGATTTATTTTCTACAACCTGGCTTTGCATTTGCATATTTTAATGCCCCTTTTTAAGTTGGGGACTGATTTATAATTCCTTTCTTAATCTTGCTACCGGCACATTCAGTTGCTCTCTATATTTAGCGACAGTTCTTCTAGCAATGTTATATCCTTTTTCTTGAAGCAATTCCGTCAATCTTTCATCACTTAAAGGGTGCTTTTTACTTTCTTCGCCAATTAGATCACTCAGAATTTTTTTCACTTCCCTTGTACTAACTTCCTCCCCACTGTCAGTTTGTAAACTTTCACTGAAAAAGAATTTTAATCGGTAGGTGCCAAATTCGGTCTGAACAAACTTGCTGTTGGCAACCCTGCTTACCGTACTGATATCGAGATTAGTCTTTTCAGCAATATCTTTTAAAATCATTGGCCTCATTTCGGTTTCGTCGCCGGTTACAAAAAAATCATATTGGTAATTCATGATGGCTTCCATTGTACTCAGCAGCGTATGTTGCCGTTGCTTGATGGCATCAATAAACCATTTGGCGGAATCAATTTTTTGCTTGATAAACAATACCGCTTCTTTTTGTCTTTTATCTTTTTTTGTGCCTCGATCATAATCTTTCAGCATATCACGGTAACCTTCGCTTATTCGAAGATCAGGGGCATTTCGGCTGTTGAGGGTGAGTTCCAATTTGCCGATATTATTTACTATAAAAAAATCGGGGATAACATACCCTTCTCCTTTACCACTCCCGCCAACATTTCCGCCGGGCTTTGGATTTAACTTGACAATTTGGTGAATGATTTCTCTAAGTTGATCATCGGTAATATTTAGCCCACGTTCAATTTTTTCGTAGTGCTTTTTGGTGAACTCTTCAAAATATTTACCCAACACTTTGATTGCCATTTCCACCGTTCCGCCTTCTCCAATCCTCCTTTCCAATTGAATGAGCAAGCATTCCTGTAAATTTCTAGCACACACGCCTGGCGGATCGAACTGTTGAATTTGTAATATCAAATCTAATATCTCTGCTTCCGTAGATTGTACATTTTGTCTGAAAGCAAGATCGTCTACGATGGCGCTGATATCTCTTCTTAGATATCCGTCATCATCCAGGTTGCCTATAATTTGCTCGGCTACCAGTTGTTTGTGTTCATCCAAGTTTAATTGACCAACCTGTTCAAGCATGATATCAATAAATCCGGTTTCCACTTTATAGGGAATTACTTTATTGTCATCAGGATCCGGATAATTTTCATCCCTCATTTTATAATCTGCGATATCATCATCCCCTTCTTGCACATAATCGCTGATATCTATATTTTCATAATCATCCTTGCTACCATCGAGCTCAAACTCATCTTCTTTCTTTTCAAATTCCTCCGTTGGGTCGTTTTCAAACTCCTCTGCATCCTCTTCTTCCCCTGTTTCCAAAGCTGGATTTTCTTCCAGCTCTTCCTTGATTCGTTCTTCCAATAAGGCAGTAGGCACCTGCAGTAATTTCATTAACTGAATTTGCTGGGGGGATAATTTTTGTAATTGCCTTTGATATAGTCCCTGACTTAAAGCCATATTTGTTGAAACTGTCTCAGTAAAGAGATCATTTTGGTTGCATCAATTGTTAACAGCTTTGTTGTACGGTAAGCTCAAAACTGATAGGTGAAAAATAACCTGTTGTTGGATCACGGCATTCCCGAGTTACAGCATTCTCAATAGCCAATTACAATGGCAAGAAGTTTGCTAATAAAAAGGTACCGAAAACTACCTATGTAGTATTCCAATTTGCAGTAAATTTACAAACATTCAACAACGAAAAGTGAATAAAAAAGCTAAAATTATATTTTTTTGCATGGTTTTTGTGGTGGCCAATGCTTTTTCACAAAACCAAGCAGAAAATCCGGCTACATCATTACGGCAGTTATTATTGAAAAGCCCTTATGGAAAAACGCTTGATGCCTTTCAAATGCCTATCCCTTCGGCAGTGGCAAAGCAGGTGATTGCCCCAAACTATTATACAGACCGGCTAGGGTATTTTTGTAAGCAGGAAATAAAATTTGAAAAAAATACGGGGATACCATTGCGTTTTCGTCTAGGCAGTGTAGTGGATTGTGATCGCCTGGAGGGGAAGTACCGCAAAAATTAGGATTACACAAACCGTATAGAAAAATAGAGGAGCCGGCTCAAAAAGCCGGCAGCCATTTTAATAAGTTACCGCATGGTCATTCAATACCTTTTTTATTACTTCGCTCATTAGTCTACCCTTTTCCTGAATTTGCTCTGAAGTCCATAATAAACTAATGAGGGTGGAAACACATCTACTCATTACTGCATCGCTGGCAGAAAAATCTTTGTTGGCATGATGGATTACAGCAGCCTTCAGATCGGGATGCAATTTATTGAGGGTAACTGATTTTTTTAAATGTTCCCACTTACTGATATAATGCCAGTTATTATCGAACCAATAAAAATGTCCTCCCATAATTCCCTGCGTCCTCATTTCACTCACTACTGCTTTTGTAATTTCGGCTGAGGGTAAAAACCAGCTTAAAAAAGTACAACTATCTCCTGCTTCATCCGGCACCCTACGAAAAGAGATTTCGGGTATCAAAGATAAAATGTCCCTTAAAGCTTTATTATTGGCCCGCTGGATAGCTAAAAATTGAGGTAATTTTTTTATTTGGGCAAGTCCAACTGCAGCATGCAATTCGCTGATACGTGAATTGTATCCGATAAACGGATGCAGGTCGGCACCTCTATCTACTCCTTTATGGTCATGGCCATGGTCGCTAAAACCATCGCAGGCCTCATAAATATCTTCTCGGTTGGTCATTACCACACCTCCTTCTGCACAGGTGATGGTTTTTACAAAATCAAAACTAAAGGTACCGGCATCGCCAATGGTACCCAATTTTTTGCCTTTGTAAGTTGCGCCAATACTCTGGCAGGCATCTTCCAGTAACACTAGCTGGTGGGCTTTACAAATAGC
>CANIMM010000037.1 GCA_947468255.1 Chitinophagaceae bacterium
CCTCCCTTAGAAGGTGCTACCTGAATGCCAAAGCATGTGGAATGCCGAAAGACCGCGTGGAAGCCGCTATTAAAAGGGCAATGGGCAAAGACACCAGCAGCTATGAAGAAATTACATACGAAGGATATGCGCCGCATGGAGTAGCATTGTTGGTAGAAACTGCCACTGATAATCCCACCCGAACTGTGGCCAATGTAAGGATGCATTTTACCAAAAGTGGCGGCAGCTTGGGTACTAGTGGAAGCGTTGCATTTACCTTTAATCGCTTGGGAGAGTTTAAAGTAAAAAATGCTGGCTTAAATATTGAAGACCTAGAATTGGAATTAATTGACTTCGGCTTGGAAGAAATTGGTGAAGACAGTGAAGGAAATATTGTAATCCGGGTAACTTTTACAGAATTTGGCCATATGGCAAAAGCCCTCGAAGAAAGAAAGATTGAAGTAATTGCTGCCGAACTCACTCGAATTCCGATGAATACCACCGAACTGGATGAGGAAGCTGCGCAGGACGTATTTAAATTGATTGATAAGTTAGAGCAAGACGAGGATGTTCAAAAAGTATATCACAATATGAAGTAGAATGGCGGGGGCCTTTCCAGCTCCACCAATCCAATTGCTAGACATGGATTTCCCCTTTCATATAAAAAACACAGTTCCCACTCATCAGAACCCTGGTGCCTGCATTTTGACACCACAATTCACCCCCTCTTTTGGATAATTGTTTCGCATGCAAAACATCCTTTCCTAGTTTTTCTGCCCAAAAAGGAATAAGGGATGAATGAGCTGAGCCGGTTACAGGATCTTCAGGAATGGTGCAATTGGGCATAAAGAATCTTGAAACAAAATCACAATCTTTTCCTGGAGCAGTTACTATGATTCCGACTACATCAATTTGATTAATAAGGGTAAAGTCGATATCCAGATTCATCAGTTCTTTTTCAGTGGCAACCTCCACTATATAATCTCGGCTTTTGTATACCCCCAATGGATCCTTAATCCCCAATCCCGGTATAAGTTGGTCGGGATATTCCGTTACCCTTTCCGGCATTCGGGAGGGGAAATTTAACTGAAATTGATTATCATTTCTAGTGATGACCAATTCACCGCTTTTTGAATAAAAAAGCAACTCTTTTTTTGAATAGCCTAGAAATTCATATAGTACAAAAGCGCTTGCTAAGGTAGCATGACCGCAGAGATCTATTTCAAATTCAGGTGTAAACCATCGGATATGGTAACCATTTCCTTTGGGCACAAAAAATACAGTTTCTGCTAAATTATTTTCCACAGCAATCAGCTGCATCAACTCATCCTCCAACCAATTTTCCAAGGGAATAACTGCTGCAGGGTTGCCACCAAAAAGCCGATTGGTAAATGCATCAATCTGGTAGAGGGTTAACTTTGGCATGTCAAATTATTGAATGATAAAACAACCAGTAGCTGAGTGAAAAATGCGACTGTCATTAAGTACTGTACTATAGATTCAAACCCCTTATTCAGCCATCATTTCCTTGATCACCCTTATCACATCTTCCATATTAGGCTTGCTGAAATAGTCGCCATCACTAGAGTAGGAAGGCCGGTGAGACTGTGCCGTAAGGGTTCTGGGAGATATATCTAGGTACTTATATCCGCCCTGTTCCTCCATCACCTTGTTAAACATAAATGCAGCTGCACCACCTGGTACATCCTCGTCAACAAAAACAATCCGATTGGTTTTTTTTAGCGACGCAACAATATGATGATGGATATCGAAAGGGAGTAAAGTTTGAACATCGATCACCTCACAACTGATTTGCATTCTGTCTAAAGTTTCCGCTGCTTCCAATACTATTCGTAAGGTGGCGCCATAAGTAACTACGGTCATATCCTTTCCCGGCTTAACAATTTCGGGAACGCCTAAAGGCACGGTATAGGTCAATAAATTCGTAGGCAATTTTTCCTTCAGGCGATAGCCATTTAAGCACTCAATCATCAGTGCAGGGTCGTTGGACTGAAGAAGGGTATTATACATCCCAGCAGCCTGCACCATATTGCGGGGAACACAAATATACATTCCCCTCAATGAATTAATGATCATTCCCATTGGCGAGCCACTATGCCAGATGCCTTCTAAACGATGTCCTCTAGTACGTACAATTAGCGGGCAACTTTGTCCACCTGCAGTTCGGTAATGGGTAGTGGCGCAATCATCACTTAGGGTTTGCAAACCATACAACAAGTAGTCGAGGTATTGAATTTCAGCAATGGGTCTCAAGCCCCGCAATGCTAGTCCAATTCCTTGACCCATGATGGATAATTCACGTATACCGGTATCAAAAATACGCTGCTCACCATATTTTTCTTGAAGGCCACTAAAGCCCTGGTTTACATCTCCAATTAATCCTACATCTTCGCCAAAAGCAGTTACCTTATCATTGCTTTCAAAAAGCTGATCAAAGTAATTATTTAGCACTTCATAGCCATTCATCATTTTGGCATCTTCGCTAAATACCGGCTTTATTTCTTTCACCTTTAAAGCCGACTTTGGACCTTCATTATAAAGTAGCGTATTGTACAATGCGGCATTCTTTACTGCAAGTTCCTTGTAATAATTGCGCACCTCAGTGGCAGCTTTACTATTACCGGCAATATCCAAACTGGTAGCCAAGCATTTCATTAAATCGCGACGAAGCGGCTCTTTACTAGCAACCAATTCATCAATCATTTGAATAATGGTAGCAGCATTTGTTGAAGTCAAATTGTCTGCAAGTTGTTTCATCAATTTAATTCCAGTTTGCATCTGCTGCTTCAAAGGGGCTATATATTTCTCCCAAGCTTTTTGCTTGCTTTCTTTAATCAATAATTTAGCATTCATTTCTATCTCCAACAGTTCATTTTCTTCTGCCAAGGAATTTTCTAATAACCATGTCCTCATTTGACTGTTACAATCCCATTCCTTTTCCCAGGCAAGCCGCTCAGAGCTTTTATACCTTTCATGACTGCCAGAAGTGGAGTGACCTTGTGGTTGGGTGATCTCTTCAATATGAAAAATTGCAGGGGTATGGGTATCTCTTATTTTTTGAATGGCTGGTTCAAGCACTTCGCACATACCAGCATAATCCCAACCTTTCAAATTGTAAATATCAACGCCATTCGTACCCTCTTTTTTTTCCATCCCCCGCAGGGCAGTAGAAATGGAGCCCTTAGTGGTTTGAAGGTCTTTTGGAACTGAAATTCCATATCCATCATCCCAAACAAAAATAGCCAGTGGAATTTGAAGCACTCCGGCCGCATTTACCCCTTCCCAAAAATGCCCTTCTGAAGTAGATGCATCTCCGATGGTGCAAAAACAAACTTCATTTCCATTATCGCTTAAATGCGTGTGTTGTTTATAAACCGGTGAATTTCGAAATAGTTTGGATGCCAATGCCAAACCCAATGCCCTGGGCACTTGCCCAGCAGTGGGTGCCATATCGCTGCTGCTGTTTTTTATATTCACTAGGTCAAGCCAATCTCCATTTTTATCCACTATTTTGGTAGAGAAATGTGCATTCATCTGTCGACCTGCACTAAAGGGATCATGCTCAATATTTGGATCAGAAAACAACTGCGAAAAATATTGTTCCACCGTAGCCACTCCAGCTGCAAACATAAAGGTCTGGTCACGATAATAACCCGCCCTAAAATCGCCCGGTTTAAAAAATTTAGCAACGGCCACTTGAGCCACTTCCTTGCCATCGCCAAATATGCCAAATTTAGCTTTACCTGTCAAAACCTCCTTTCTACCCACTAAGCTGGTCTCCCTGCTTTCGCAGGCTAAACGGTAGTCATTTAGCACTTCATTGCGAAAATGATCAAAACTCAGCTGCTCCTGTAATGCAATGTCATTGGAATTTACTGTATCCATTTAACAAATGTAAATTATACTTGTGATGATTGTTAAAAATTTGGTAATCAAATAAACAATTTGTTATGATTTTATTTATTTTTTTTTAAATTTGCTTTGAAGGTTTACCTTTTTTAAGAAGTTCATAAGTTTTCAACTAAACTAATAAAAATGGGTAATCTGACGTTAAATCAATACTTTTATTTATTAAACTAACAGAAATACTAAAAAAATATACTCCAATTTCCATTAAAGTGGTACATTAGTAGTCAAAATAAACCAAATCACCATGAAAAAACAAATTATTCCAATTTCCTTTTTGTTTGCGGCAATATTAATGTTAGGCTCTTCAAGTGTAAATGCGCAGGCTAATATAATTGGCAAGCCTACCCCTATTCCAATTCAATATTCATTACAAATAGCCCAATTTGACTTTCCAAATCAAATGAATTGGGCAGATGCTAAAAAGGCTTGTGAGGGACTAGGAGAAGGATGGAGATTACCAACCAAAGACGAACTCAATTCAATGTATATCAATAAAAATACTATTGGCGGCTTTAGTTCTAACTCATATTGGAGTTCCAGCGAGATGTCCATTTTCGCTTGGAATCAATACTTCAACTATGGCGGTAAAATCAGTGATTCTAAGGCCAATATGAACTATGTTAGGGCTGTACGACCTTTGTAATCAATTAGTTTTGATTAAGAGGGCAAAGAAGTTGATTTGAAATTCTTTAAAAAGAATTGACCAAAAAGTTACTGTTGATTTTTTCGCAAGACTTTGGATTTTGCTAACTTCTTTATAATAAATAAAACAAAATAAAATGAAAAAAATCTTACTGGCATCCGTATTTTTTACTTTGGCTGCTGCTTCTTTTGCGCAAAAAAAAGTTGCTGATGTTGCAAAATTCACTTCAGAAACCATCAACCTAGGTAATATTAAACAAGGAGTACCTACGAAAGGCACTTTTACCCTTACCAATATCAGTGCTCAACCTTTAATCATTGAACAGGCAAATCCTACTTGTGGATGCACCATTTCCGATTATACCAAAGAGCCTATTGCAGCTGGTAAAAATGGTGTAATTAATGCTACCTACAACGCCGCTAATCCTGGCCATTTTGATAAACATCTTACGGTTAAATTTGCCGGCATTGATGAGGTAAAAAGCATTACCCTAACTGGGGATGTGCTTAGTGCGGAAGAATTTGCCAAATTGAAAGCTCCTAAAAAATAATTAATTTACAAATAAGGTATTCAACAAAAAAACCTCCGCTACCCGGAGGTTTTTTTGTTGAATACCTCTTTTTTATTTCCCCAGTACACTCCAAATAAAATTATCAATAAGCAACCTATTTGCTCAAAATTGTAAACTTCGCCATAAAAAATCCCCCATCCAATAGCAACAAATGGAATTCCATAAGTAACCATACTTGCAAAAATACCTCCCGCTCTTTTTACCAATGTATAAAAAATAATACTAGCAAATGCAGTACCAATAATACCTAAAAAAGCAGCTGCCCCTACCGCAATTAAAAGCGGATGACTTGCCAAAGGCATATTAAAAAAACCTGTGCATATTAGTACCAGCATGGCAGGTATTGCATTAAGGGAAAGTGCGATAGCAGCAATATGCAAGGAAGGAATCGTAAGCAAATGCCTTGCCACCATATTTACATTAAAGCCGTAAAAAAAGGCTGCTAACACTACAAAAGACACAAATACAAGGTGCTGACTTTGCTGCAAATGACCTTTGCTAAACAATAATAAAAAACTACCTACGAAGGCTATCCCTATTCCTGCAATTTTATTGATGGAAGTGCTGGTTTTATAAAAAACCGCACCGGTAACAATAACAAAAATCGGGGTAAGGCAATTTAGTGTGCCTGCCAGTGAACTTTCGATTCCTTCTTCTGCCAAACAAAATAAAAAAGCAGGTAGCAGACTACCCAATGTGCCCGACATGAAAACCAAAAAGAGTTTATACCGGGGGATATGCCGAATATGCTTTATTGTGGTGGGCAATAGCACTAGTCCGGCAAAAACTATCCGCAAAGCAGCTACTTGGTACGGACCCAACTGGTTATCCAAGCCAATTTTCATCAAAATAAAGCTACTTCCCCAGATAATGGACAGTGCCACAAAAATCAACCAGTTGACCAAATTATTTTTCACCTCACAAAGTTGATGTTAATTAATTAAATAAAGGGTATGGGTATAAAAATTCTCCTGTCGCTTTGGATACAATTAAAAAAATAGGCTGTATAAGTATTAAAAAAATATTATATTTATTCTCGACTATTGATGAAAACAAACAAGTAAACTTTAAAACTATGCGATTTTTAAAAGCGTTTAAAGAATTTATAACGAAAGGCAATATTATCGACCTCGCTGTGGCGGTAGTAATTGGTAGCGCATTTGGAGCAATCGTTTCTTCACTAGTAAACGATGTCATTACACCCCTTTTACTGACTCCCGCGCTAGAAGCTGCACATGTTCAAAACTTGGATAAACTTACCTGGGGAGCTGTCAAATATGGCAATTTTATTGCTGCAGTCATTCAATTTACGATCATTTCATTGGCGCTTTTCATTACGGTTAAGGCAATAAATGCTTTAATTAAAAAAAAGCAGGCCGCCTTACCAACCCCTGGACCTTCTACCACAGACCAATTGCTGATGGAAATAAGGGATGCGCTAAAAAAATAATGGTAGCCAGCCTTATTTTGCCATTTTTGATCGAGCTGGCGCTTACAATAACTGAAATGAGCAATCCCCCAATTTTTCCGTATTATCCACAATGAGCAGCTCAATTATCCCAAAATAGTAATTCTCTAATAAGTTTCTATACATTTGCCTCGATCATTTATCACTAAATTTTTAAGACATTGAATACGGCTACTTATCAGATAAAATTGGACCAATTTGAAGGCCCATTTGACCTGCTACTTTTTTTTATAGAAAGAGATGAACTAGATATTTACAATATTCCCATCACTAAAATAACGAATGATTTCCTTGATTTCATTCACCAATCAGACAAACTGAATATTGAACTGAGTAGTGAATTTATTTTATTCATTAGTACGTTGATGCGTATCAAGGCGAAGATGCTGATACCACGAAAAGAAATTGATTTGCATGGAAATGAAATTGATCCTAGGCAAGAATTAATCAATAAAATACTAGAGTACAAAAGATTTAAGGAAGCATCCCTCAAAATGGCTGAATTGGAGGAGATCCGGATGCTGATGATCAAAAGAGGTAACCTTCAAAAAGAGCTTTCACAAATTGGTGAAGAGCTTGGTGAAGGGACTGAAATCCAGGCGGTCACCCTTTTTAAGTTAATGAAAGCTTTTGAAAAGGTAGCCCAGCGGCTAAAAGAGCGTAATCACCAGCCGGTTCATACTGTTGTTCAATACAACTATACTATGGAACAAAGCAGGGAATTTATGCTAGACACCTGCAAAAAAGAAAAGACCGTATCCTTTGAAAAAATATTTGACGCATGTGAAAACCGTATCCATGCCATCTTCCTTTTTTTAAGTTTGCTTGAACTGGTCCAACAAAAATACATGATGCTAGTGTCTGGTGAAGGAAGGAATAATTTTATCATTGAATACAATGAGAATAGAGAAGAGGACAATTCTACCCCTCTTGATTACAACGAGATGACCAGCTTCTAATAGGCCGAATTGCCATTACGAGCCGCTGCAGCAATTTTACAAATTAGCAATTCATCGAAACCCCTACTATGAAAGGGCAAAATTGTCATACCTTCTGATTGGCATCCTATTGGATGATTAAATACTGAATAGTAAAATACAAGATCATGAAAACAATCATTCACAAAGCTTCAGATAGAGGCTCAGCAGACTATGGCTGGTTGAAGCCCAATTTTTATTTTAGTTTTGGCCAGTATTACAATCCGGAGAAAGTTCATTTTGGAATGCTGCGTGTATTAAATGACGACTTCATCGCCGGAGGCGGTAAGTTTCAAACGCATCCGCACGACAATATGGAGATCGTAACCATTCCATTTACAGGAGCATTAGAACATCGAGACAGTACAGGTGGAGCAGGACTGATACAAGCTGGAGATATTCAAATAATGAGTGCCGGAACAGGAGTTGAACATTCCGAAGCGAATGCATCTGCAACCCTACCCGTTACACTTTTTCAGATTTGGGTTTTCCCAAAAGTAAAAAACATTACCCCCCGATACGACCAGCGAAGCTTTGACATAGCTGACCGAATAGACCAATGGCAGGTAGTGGTATCGCCTAGGGAGGAAGATAAAGCTTTATGGATTAACCAAGATGCACGTTTTGCACTAACCAATTTAAGCGCCGGCAAAACTTTATTGTATAAAAATGCATTTAAAGGCAATGGCGTATACTTGGTTGTAATTGGTGGATCTGTAAAAATAAACGATATTTCCCTTGAAAAAAGGGACGCCCTAGGCATTTCAGAGACAGATAGCTTTTCCGTTACCGCAAGTGAAGACGCTGAGTTGCTGGCAGTGGAAATACCAATGAATTAATTTGTTTCGTTTACCCCATTAAAAAGAAAGTAATTGTCGGATTTTACTTAGCTTAGTTTTATTAAATTATAAATTCAGTAAATCGGTTACTGCAAGTACTGAATTACTTCAAAAAAAGTCCTAGTTATATGAAAATAAATGTCGCCTTTTCTGTGGTTTTGATATTTATAGGCTCAATCATCCAAGCACAAATTTCGAAAACTATTCCAATGGTCGTATGGGCCGGAATACCGAAATCGGAAATGAATGAATATCGGTTTAAAGAATTGAAGCAGATGGGTGCCACCATCGCCATCGCACAATACGAAAATATTGCAGACTTTGAAAAGGCGCTCTCTCTAGCTCAAAATGCTGGATTGAAATTGATCGCTTCTTGTCCTGAGTTAAAAACCAATCCTGAGGCCACCACCCAACAATTAAAAAATCATCCTGCTTTATATGGTTACTATATTCAAGATGAGCCACTCAGAAAAGATTTTGAAGAACTAGGGGTTTGGGTAAAAAAAATAAAAGCGTCGGACCCTGCTCATATCTGTTTTGTTAATTTAATAGCCAGTATACATCCAACTTATACAAAAGCTTTGGGAACCAATTCATACCAGGAATATATTCAAGACTTTGCTAAAATCGTTCCGCAAGATCTGCTGTCTTTTGATTTTTATCCAATTCTTACCGAAGCCATTCATGAAAATTGGTATGAAGGCTTAGGTATTTTTAGTAAAGAAAGTGCTTCACTCAAAAAACCATTCTGGGGATTTGCCTTAGCAAGTTCTTATAATGATTTACATCCAATACCAACCATACCTGCTTTGCGATTACAAGCCTACAGTAATTTGGCTTATGGAGCACAAGGCATCGAGTTATGGGCCTACTGGATGTCGGAGGGGCTAAGGTCAGCTCCCATCAGTCTAGATGGTAAAAGAACCTTTGTGTATGAAAGGATCCAAGCTTTATCGAAAGAAATGCAACCTTATGCAGCTGTTTTTATGGGGTCTAAATTAATTGCTGTTAATCATACGGGGGTAGTTGTTCCAAAAGGAACTACCCAATTAATGAAATTGCCCGATCCAATTAAAGTATTTGATGCAGAGGAGGCGCTGGTGTCTAACTTAGAAAATGGTGCCTACTCATATTTTATTGTGATTAATAAAAACTTACATCACTCAATGCCAATGGTTATTTTAACAGATGATGGCGTTGAAAGAATTGCAAAAGATGGCACCGCTAGTCCAGCAAAAAATTATTCACCTAATCTAGAAATTGAGCCTGGCGATATGGCTATTTTTAGATACCCTACCAAAAAATAATTTCAAATGAATCGATTGATAACCCTTTTATTTATCCTGCTTAGTTTTCATAGTATCGCTCAAGAATCTTGGAAAAAAAATGGATTGATACCTACCATGTCATGGGGTGGAATATCCGAAACTGAAATTTCCGAATCTAGTTATCGAAAATTAAAAGAAGTAGGCGTAACAATAGATATTGCTTTTTTTTCAAAGGCAGATGCGATTGCCGCAGGATTGGATGCTGCACAAAAAGCAGGTGTTAAATTAATGATATCCTGCCCTGAATTAAAATCAGCTACTGAAAAAACAGTAAAGCGTTTCATGACTCACCCTGCATTAGAAGGATATTATTTAGGTGATGAACCAAGCAAAAATCAATTTGAAGATTTAAAAAACTGGAATAATTTAATTCAATCCATTGATCAAAAACATTATTGCTTTGTAAATCTATATCCCAATATCAATTCCAACCAAAGCAAATTTGGTACTAAAAATTACCAAGAATATGTGGATGATTTTGACAAGGCCTTTCCAGCACCTTATTTAACTTTTGATTTTTATCCAATTGTAGACCAGGCTTTGCATCCAAGGTGGTATGAAAATTTAGAGTTTTTTGCAAATAAATACCAAAAAGAAGGTAGACCATTTTGGGCCTTTGCTTTAACCACTTCTTACTTGGCTTATTCCAATGATGCCGTTCAACCTTCCTTAGAAGATTTTTATCAATTGTACAAAACGTACAAACCTGAAAAAACCTATGTTCATGGTATTCCTACTTTAGCTGATTTGCGATTACAGGTTAATTCGAATTTAGCCTATGGTGCACAAGGGATAGAATATTGGAGCTTTAGAGGATTTGGTTCCCCATTAGACGCACAGGGAAAGCGAACCATAGTGTTTGAGCATTTACAAAAATTAAATGGCGAAATTCAAAACCTTTCTGACATCTTTCTTGGCTCTAAGCTAGTATCAGTAGCCCATACAGGCTTGCAAATTCCTAACGGTACGAAGCGTTTAGGCAAGCTTCCTGCCTGCATTAAATTATTAGAAACGCAAGGCGAAGGGGCGATTGTTTCCTGGTTGGAAAACGGAAAAAACTCATTCCTAGTCATTGTGAATCGTGATTTTAAACAAAAGATGAAATTGATAATTTCTACTGCCGATGATGTTAAGCGTGTAATGAAAACAGGTGAAACGGTAGCGGCTCAAGAATTTGCTCCAGTTACAGAAGTAGAACCAGGTGATATGCTCATCTATATGGTTCCCACCAATAAAAAATAAATCCTTTTAAATGAAAAAAATACTAGTTTTTTTATTTCTAATTTATTCAATCAGCGCTTGTAAAAACATGTCTACTTTACCTGAAAAGCAAATCACTACCGATCTAAGTTATAACCATGATTTGGATAACAACGATAATTTTTCTCCAGATAATCAATGGCTAGTGTATGATACGAGAACGGATTCTGGGGGCATTGCGATTTCTAGCAAGATCGAAAAAGTGAATGTAAAAACGGGAGAAAAAAAGACCTTATACGAAATTCCAAATAACCATGCTTGGGGCCCCGGAGCTGCTGCGGTTAGTTATTCCCCTGTCGATTTTTCTGTAGTGTTTATTCATGGTTTAAAAAACAGTACAGAGAAAAACCCTTATCAACAATGGAGAAGGACAGGTATTATTGTGAATGAAAAAAATCCTGGACAACCTATTTATATGGATGCTAGAAATGTAGATTCTCCTTTTACTGTAGGCGCATTACGCGGAGGCACGCATCGCCATGAATTTAGTGGCGACGGAAATTGGATTGGCTTTACTTACAATGATGCGATCATGCATTCTTTGGAAGAAAAGACAGAAGAAAAACATAATCTTAGAACGATTGGTGTGTCCAAAAGAAATAGCAAAGTAGAGGTGGCTAATTTAAATAACGGAGAAAATAATTCTGGAGAATGGCATAGTGCCATTGTTGTAAAAGTTATTGCTAATCCTACACCCGGTTCTGATGAAATCAGCAACGCCGCGGGTGATAGCTGGGTTGGAAAAATAGGCTATCCACTAAAAAATGGAGCCTATCAAATTGCGAGAGGATTTATAGGGTCTGTAAAAGACAAAAAAGGCAATCTAGTCAACGAGGTTTTTATAGTAGATATTCCAAACGATATAACTAAAGTGGGGTCCTTAGGCCCACTGGAGGGAACGATGCAAGAAATGCCAGCTCCACCATTGGGCGCTATACAAAGACGATTAACCTTTACAGCTGAAACCAATCATCCAGGTTGTGTGGGTGTAGTGAGAAGTGATTTATCAGGAAAAAATTTAGCCTATTTAGCAACTGATGCAAAAGGCATCAAACAAATTTTCACTATATCTCCAGAAGGAGGAACCCCTAAACAAATTACGGAACATACTTCCAATGTTCAAGGATTTGTTCGTTGGCATCCAGACGGGAAGCGCCTTTTTTACGTTCAAGAAGGAAGAGTTGCTCAATGTGAAATAGGAGCTGGTTCCTTTACTGACCGAATGAAATACTTGACCGCCTTTAATAAAAAAGAGCCGACCAATATTGTTGTTTCTCATGATGGGAAAACCCTTGCATTTAACCGAAAACTAAGTGACTCAAAAGGCCAAGATATTAAGCAGATATTTGTAATTGAATTGCCATAATATCTTTGTAGCGCCTTTATTTAGCAGGTACTAATTGATTTTTGGGTTGACAAAAGAAATACACTAAAATGGTAGAGACAGCAAAATAAACAATTAAGGCTGGAGCAATCAATGGGGATAATTGATTTGTTCCAAACCAGTCGCCGGATTGAATAATCCATACTATACCAGCTGCATTTTTTACCGCTTCGAGTAACCAAACTTTTTGATTTCCATCCATTAAGTCAGTTAGCGCATAGATATGAACAAAAATAAAAGCTCCATAAATAAAAATGTTGGGAGATCCAATACTCGCCAGATGGCCATAGAGATAGGAGACAATTAAAAGGAGGCTGAAAAGCTGAATCCACAAATAGACCTTTAACGATTTAGAAACGGTCGTTTCGTATTTTTCGAAATGATAAACATCTTCGATCTTGTAAATTGGGTAAGTTTCGGCAACGTCTTTTGGACGCCAACCCAGCGGCATGAACCAAATACGGAGTTTATCCTTCCAGCTTTGAGCATGCCAAGCATCCTGAATGAGTAACCAAAGATGTAAAAAATTAATTTTGATTGGATTCCAGGTACGAACGGGGCTTGTAACTCCATAAACGGCGGGGATGTCAGCTCTTTCTTCTTGGAATGTTCCAAACCATTTATCCCAAAAAATAAATATCTGCCCAAAATTTTTATCAAGGTATTCAGGATTGATTGCGTGATGAACGCGGTGATGCGCTGGCGTAACAATAATTTTTTCTAGCCAACCCATTTTTTTGATATGACAGGTATGATACCATAATTGGGCAAATAAATGAAGAGGGCCGATTACAGCAATTACTTTTGGAGGTACGCCTAATACCGCTGCCGGCAACAATAAAAAAGTGAAAATGCGAATAAATACAGAAATACTTTGTCTAAGTGCACAGGCTAAATTAAATTGCTCACTGCTGTGATGCACTAAATGATTATTCCAAAAAATATTATAAGTATGATTAATTCGGTGCCCCCAATATCCTGCAAAATCGAGCGCCATAAAAGCAATAAAATACAATGCAATACTAGATTGAACTTGTATCAAATTAAAATGTGCTAGTAACCATGGATAAGACAATATTCCAATGCTTAGGCCTAGTACATCCTTAGTAGAGTTCGTTACCCCAGAGCTTAAACTTGAAATCATGTCGATGGTTTCTACAGTTTCATAGCCTTTGTACCAACCATACCATTTTTCGAATAACACCAAAAATAAAAATAGGGGGGTAACAATCACTAAAATATTTCCGTAAGTTTCCATAGTCTGATGTAGAATTAAACATTTTAATCGAAAAATGAACTTATTGCTTGAACAAATAACTTAACAAAAGCCGTGAACGAAATACTAAATGTAAGGAGCCACTTTATTGGAAACGAGTGGTTACTTTCTCAGCCTCACTCATCCACTCCCTCAACAACTCGGCAATAGCCTGGGTATTTAAACCGATTTCATTGTACAATTCCTTTGTCGAACCATGCTCTACCAATCTATCTGGAATACCCATTATTTTCACATCCGCCTTATAGCCATTTTGATTCATAAACTCCAATACAGCCGTTCCAAATCCACCCACCACGGTACCATCTTCAATGGTGATGATTTTATTGAACTTTGCAAATACTTCATGCAGTAGTTCGGCATCGATGGGTTTTACAAAACGCATGTCGTAATGCGCTGGATTGATTCCTTCGGCCTTAACCTCCCTGATAGCAGCTGCGGCGAAATTACCTGGGTGTCCAAACGATAGAATGGCTATCTCCTGACCATCTTTTATTTTTCTTCCTTTACCAATTTGCAATGCTTCAAAAGGGGTTTTCCATTCTGGCATAACTCCTTCTCCGCGAGGATAACGAATTACAAAAGGATTAACGGTAGTTGCTAACTGTGCCGTGTACATCAGATTCCTTAATTCCTTTTCATTCATAGGAGCACTAATAATCATATTGGGTATACAACGCATATAGGCAATATCATAACAACCATGATGTGTAGCACCGTCTTCTCCCACCAAGCCTGCCCTATCTAGACAAAAAACTACCGGTAGATTTTGAATGGCTACATCATGTATTACCATGTCGTAGGCCCTTTGCATAAAGGTGGAATATACATTACAAAACACCCGCATCCCCTGTGTAGCCAAACCAGCACTCAAGGTAACCGCATGCTGTTCACAGATCCCCACATCAAAAGCCCGGTTGGGCATTTTTTCCATCATGTATTTTAGAGAAGACCCACTCGGCATTGCCGGTGTAACCCCCATAATCGACTCGTTCATTTCCGCCAACTCAATGATGGTATGCCCAAATACATCCTGGTACTTTGGCGGCTGAGGAATGTCATATTTTTTCTTTACGATTTCGCCCGTAATTTTATCAAACAATCCTGGAGCATGCCATTTGGTTTGATCCTTTTCTGCAAGCGCATAGCCCTTCCCTTTTACAGTTTTAATGTGTAAAATTTTAGGCCCCGGAATATCCTTTAAGTCATGCAAGGTATCTACCAGCTTAGAAATATTGTGACCATCAATAGGTCCGAAATATCGAAGGTTAAGGGCTTCAAACAAATTAGCGCTGCTACTAACCATTCCTTTCAATCCATCCGTTAATTTTTGTGCCATGGAGCGAGTAAACGTTTTTCCAATAGGCAGTTTTCCCAATAATTTCCAGACATCATCCTTCACTTTATTATAAGTGTGTGAGGTGGTAATGTCGGTAAGGTATTCCTTCAGAGCACCCACATTGGGATCGATGCTCATACAATTGTCATTCAATATAATCAACACATTGCTATGCGTAGCACCGGCATGATTCATTGCCTCAAAAGCTAGGCCCGCCGTCATGGCGCCATCTCCGATTACTGCGATATGCTGTCTGTCTTTTTCGCCCTTATAATAACTTGCCATTGCCATCCCCAATGCCGCACTGATGGAAGTAGAAGAATGTCCCACTCCAAAAGTATCATACTCACTTTCGGCACGATTGGGAAATCCACTCAACCCTTTGTATTTTCTATTGGAAGGAAAACTATCTCTTCTGCCGGTTAAGATTTTGTGGCCATAAGCCTGGTGACCTACATCCCAAACAAGTTGGTCGTAGGGTGTATTAAATATATAATGCAGTGCAACACTCAATTCCACCACACCCAAACTGGCTGCAAAATGCCCACCGTGAACACTCACCACATCAATAATATACTGGCGCAATTCATCACAAACCTGATACAATTGCTCCTGGGGGATCTTCTTTAAATCATCAGGTCCGTTGATGTTGCTTAATAATTTGCCTGCTTTAATTTCCATGCTGATTTATTTGCGCTATAAAGGTAGCTTTTTTGGGTACTTTGGCCTTTATACAGTACAATTTATTACAAATAAAGTTCTTTATCAACTTGATATCCTGAAAAATTTAACTCCAAAAAAAAGGAAATCTTTTCAAGTGCTTAAAATTATCGGATATACTGCATCATATTCAATATTAAATCAGGGTCGGGACAGTTTTGAAGGTATTTATCCCGCTCACTCAAAGCACAAACTCCCGGAAAATCGCCCTGCTTTAAATTCATATCACCAATAACCTGAAAGTGAAGGTGAGAAGGCCAGTTTCCGTTTTCCGCAGGTTCCCCAAAATGGGCAATCACTTCACCTCGGTTGAAATATTGACCTTCGTGCAACTGAGCCAAGTCGGCCAAACTGACGTGGCCATATAAAGTATGAAACACAATGGTCTCCAACTGGTGCTGTAAAATGATGGTAGCACCATAATCACCCTCCTTATCGTTAAAGGCAAAGCTGTGTACCATTCCGCCGATGGGTGCATACACTTTTGTTCCAACATCCCCCCAAATATCTATTCCCAAATGAAGGGTTCTTGGTTCCTTGGCATCGGTAAAATGATCCATATTGTAAATCGTACGATTTTCTGCATAGCCACCAATCGCATATTTAGAACCGGATTGATCTAATTGGGTCTGAATGTATTGAAAGAAATGGTTCCGATCTTTTATGCCTACTGCACCCAACGCGGCATTCTTTTCTGTAAAATCAAATTGACAAATCGTTTCCTTGGTAGCAGCAAAATCAATTACTCGATGAAACTCATTGCGATGTTTTTGTAATAGACGGGATAACTCATTCATAAAAAAGTTCCCTGATGAATAACAGGGAACTCAAATATATAACAGTATTGGTAGATTGAATGATTAATGGTTAATGTAACCCTACAGCCGCTCCCTTCATTTTCATCTATTAAGATGAGTAAGCAGCGTTTTTATTTTGCAGTTGAATAAGCGTTCTTCACTGAACCCTCCAAAAATTAACCGCAATTGGCTTACATAACCACGTTCACCATTTTGTTTTTTACATAGATGATTTTTTTAGGCGCATTCCCTTCCAGCCATTTTTGTATCACTTCGTTCTGTAAAATGATTTCTTCTACAACCGCCTGTGTGGCATCTAGTGCAATAACAATATTGGTGCGCACCTTGCCATTGATAGATACTGGGTATTCCTTTGAACTTTCAACTAGCAATGCAGGATTGAAAACAGGATACACTGCCCCTTCCAAACCACCCAAGGCAGGAGAAACGGCTGACCCTAATAAACTGCAAAGTTCTTCACTGATATGGGGAGCATAGGGTGATAATAAAAATAACAATGGTTCTAACACTTCCTTTTTGTGGCATTTCATTTCTGCTAGCTCATTCACGCAAATCATAAAAGTACTAACCGCAGTATTAAAACTAAATCGCTCTGTATCCTCCTCAATTTTTTTGATAGTCCGGTGAAGTACTTTCATTTCAGCATCCGTTGGCTTATCCTCAGTCCATACCTTCCCTTTCAGGTCATCATAAAACAGTCTCCAAAGTTTGCGTAAAAAACGATGAACCCCTTCAATACCCTTTGAGTCCCAGGGTTTGCTTTGCTC
>CANIMM010000038.1 GCA_947468255.1 Chitinophagaceae bacterium
ATCATGTTTGCACGGATATCATTAGAGGCTTCCGGTTGACGGGCAATCGCTTCTACAGCGCCTTTACCAATCTGTCCGATACCGATACCTGCTCCAATCGCAGCAAGACCTGCACCTACCGCACCACCTGCATTTGCTAATGCATCTAATAAAATAAAGTCCATAATTGTGAATTTATACTGGTTAAAAAAAACGTAGAATCAATTTAAACTTCTTAAGCATGCGCATGTTCGTCCTCATGATGCTCTCCCTCAAATGCCTGTCCAATAAACACTGCCGTAAGTACTGTGAAAATAAATGCCTGTAAAAATGCCACCAACACCTCAATGAAATAGATAAAAACAGTAAACGCGATCGATACGGGCGATGCTGCAAATCCTAAAGCAGGCTGTATTTGGGCAAATATAAAAATCAACGAAATCAAACAAATAATAATGATATGCCCTGCCACCATATTGGCAAATAACCGGATGATCAAAGCAAACGGTTTAATAAAAACACTTAAAAACTCTACCAACACCAAAATTGGTTTTACAAAACCAGGTACCCCTGGCGGGTTAAAAATATGTCCCCAATAATGTGCATTGGAACTGAACATGATCACCACAAATGAGATCAAGCCTAGCACTACCGTAAAAGCAATATTGCCGGTAACATTTGCAGTGCCCGGAATCAATCCGATCACATTATTAATTAAAATAAAGAAAAATACTGTCAGTAAATAGGGCAGGTACTTATTTGCCTTATGACGCAAATTGGGCCGAGCAACCTCATCCCTTACAAATGCCACCAACACCTCCACCAAATTTTGTTTACCCTTTGGTGCGGAGGTAACTCCCTGTCCCTTTGAATAGGTTTTGGCAACACTGATCATCAACCAAACCAAAAATGCCAATGCAAGTAGCATCTGAACTACATTTCGGGTTGGAGAAAAATCAAACACCTTTACACCTGCTTCAGTAGACAGAATTTTGCCTTCCACCAATTTGTAGCCGGCAACTTCTTTATGACCATGCTCAAAAGCGGAGGACATAAAAAAAGAAAACCCATTTTGGGAAGAATATAAAAAGATGGGTAATGGAATAGATACAGGATGAAGCTCTCCGTCGCCACCTTTATAGTTGATGAAATGAAATTCGTGGGCATCCATGATATGCTCGAATATCACTTCTTTTGCATTAAAGCCTTCTTTTTTGGGGGCTGCATGCGCTTCCTCAGCGTTCGTAGCTTCATGCTGAGCTGTTGCCGTAAAAGAGTAGCTTAGTAAAATAGTACTTAAAACCGCTACCAGTAATGATTTGATGCTCTTTGTGGCCATATCTTTCCCGAAATTTGGCGCAAAGATAGGAGAATATTGAATAATTGGGGAAGGAAAATCAGATATTTTAACCTGAATTTTGGCGAATCGAGGATTAATCCAAGCCCATTTCTTTTCTTACCAGCTTAATCTTTTCTAATTCAAGCACATCGATCTGGTCTTTGGGGCGGTTGATTGCTTTTTTATTGGCAATCAGCTGGTTAATATGAAGGAAAGGGATTTTGATATTATCAATTTCTGCAATAGATGCTTTATTTAGGCACTCGTCAAACGAATAGCCTTCTAGGCCTACCATATTGATTAAAATATCGAGATGCACACCTGAACCAATATGAAAATCTGTCCAACCTGGTATAAATTCAAATTTCTCTAAATTGATATCCGCATATCCAAATTGAGAAAAAACCAACCCAAGCTGTTTCCTATTTTCCAAAACATCTTTGATCCATATATCAATGTCATTGGTAGTTCTAGAAAAACCATGAAGGTTTACAGCAAGACCTCCTACCATAATATAATCGACGCTATAATGGTTGAGTGCTTTCCAGAAATTCAACAAATTTTCATCCATTACGTCCATTATGGTTAAGTTGCTTTTTTATGAGTAATTTTTGCTTTGGAGAGCATTTTGTCAATTCGCATTAATCGCATCATAATGCTAAATCGTTCGGAATAGCTAAGGCTTAGGGCCGCTCTTATTTTTTTTTGCTCTGCAATTTCCCAAACGTCTTTATCACCTGCATCTGCAGGCAATATAGACTGAACGGGTTGCTTCGTATTGTTTTTTTCAACACTCATACCTGCAATTTAGTAAAAAAATCAGGCATTTTTTATAGAAAAATCATCTTTCCCCCTGCATTTCAAATTGCATTTGGTGTAACTGGTAATAGAATCCCTTTTTTAACATCAATGCTTCATGTGAACCAAATTCTTTGATTTCGCCCTTGTCTAGCACGATGATCTTATTCGCTTTACGAATGGTACTTAGCCGATGAGCAATAATAATGGATGTTCTGCCCATTATTAATTGATCAATGGCATGTTGGATCAACTGCTCACTCTCGGTATCTACAGAGGAGGTTGCCTCATCCAAAATCAAAATCGCAGGATCATAGAGCAAGGCTCTCACGAAGGACAACAATTGCCGCTGACCCAAAGAAAGGGTTGCCCCCCTTTCCATCACATTGTAATCATACCCCCCCGGCAACTGTAAAATAAAATCGTGTATCCCTATCAGTTGAGCCGCTTCTACCACCTGCTCTTTTTTTATGTCGCTATTTCGCAGGGTTACATTGTCGTATACCGATCCACTAAATAAAAACACATCCTGTAATACGACGGCTATTTTACTCCTCAAATAAAAAAGGTCGAAATCAGTAATGTCAATTCCGTCAATCGTGATAAGGCCTTTATCAATATGGTATAACCGATTCAACAAACTAATGATAGAAGTCTTGCCACTGCCGGTATTACCCACAATGGCTAGGGTTTCCCCGGCATTAATAGAAAATGAAATATCTCTTAATACATATTGCTGCTCAAGGTAGGCAAACCATACATGTTGAAAAGAAACCGCACCCGTTGATATTTTGAGCGAATGGGTGATTGGGTCTTCGCTATTCTTGTTGGCAACAAAATCCTTATTATCCATTAATTTAAAAACCCTTTCACTTGCAATCATACCCATTTGCAGCACATTGAATTTATCTGCAATAACCCTCAGCGGACGAAACAATAAATTGAGGCATAAAATAAATGCAGTGATATTGCCTGCTGCCTCCGGACCTTGGCTACCCCCGGCCCACCATACCAGCAAGCCAAGTGATATTGCCAATATTAATTCTACAATGGGAAAAAAAACGGAATAGGCAAATATAGACCGCACGTTGGCATTTCGATGTTCCTCATTAATATGATTGAATTTTTTAAACTCTCTGTCTTCAGCTGCAAAGGCCTGCACAATACCCATGCCGGTGATATGCTCCTGAACAAAAGCATTCAGCTGTGCCACCGCATTGCGCACACGAGTAAAAGACCGGCTCACACTTTCCTTGAAAAAATAAGTGGTAATGATCAGCAGTGGAAAGGGAGCCATGCAGATCAGTGTCAACTTCCAATCTACATAGACCATATAACTCAACACTGCAATAATTGATAATAGATCCGCAATAATTGGAATCAACCCATCGCTGAAAATATCATTGATCGATTCAATGTCATTGATGGTTCTTGTAGTAAGTGTACCGATGGGGGTTTTATCGAATTGCGATAGATTTAAATTAATTACTTTTTGATACGTAACTACCCGCATATCTTTTACCACCATTTGCCCCAGCGATGCAGTAAAAAAACTAAATATAAAACGACAGACCGTTTCAACTAATAAGATCCCCAGTTGAATGATGGTAATGCCAATGATCACCTCTGCCGCCCCCTTCAAAAACCAAACCTGTGCACCTGGCTGCATGCCCTTATTAATGGTAATTTGAATAAGCCATGGCCGAATAGGGGAAATAACTGCTAAAAATATAGCTAAAAATAGGGACCAAAAAAACTTCTTTTTGTATGGTGCGGCAAATTGGAATACCCTTCTCAATAAAGAAAAATCGACAACCTTTTTAGCTTTTACCATTTCAATCATGCAGCAAAGATATTGAGAAATTGACTGTTGCACCCACCTTCAACAGCTAGATGAAAGACTCAAAGCCCTGCTTCCATTTTTTTATTGTAGGCTTTAATAAAAATAGCACCCAGGTTTTTATAGGGCGGGATATAATCATCCCAACTTTCCCTCATGGCCTTGTTAGGATCACTGTAAAACAACTTAGAGAGTGAAGCCCACATATCTTTCCATACCAGCAATTTTCCTGATGCAATGGCCTGGTTTAGATAAGTAAGAATTGGTCTGTTAATATCCCCTTTGCCTATTTCCTTGGTAGAAATAATATGCGCATCGGGGCAGTTACTAATAATTTCATGAAGATTTTGATACCCTCCACAAGAACCCAGTACAATGATTTTTGCCCCACCGGCCATCCTGTCAATTGTTCGCGGAAGCCAATAACTATGCCCCCTATGAACAACCACTGCGGGCTGTAAATCATTTTTAGCTAGATACTTCGCTAAATGTATTTGTGCGGTATCATCTAAGTTCTGATCATTATCCAAAGGCAGATTGGCGTAGATCCATACTTTTTTGCCTACAAGGGATTTAATTTCTACCCACTCCTTTTGATAACTTATTTTCCATTGCTTGGGTGAAAATGAACTGATGAACTGGGGGAAATAAAGCTTGCCATCTTCATCACCATAAAAAAACACCTGCTCTATGACTCGACCGCTATCATCGGCAAGGTACTTATAATCGATGGAGTAAATAGATGGGATTCCAATCTGACTGGTAAGATCTATTGCATTGTTGGCGGCAGATAAAAAAATTGTTTTCAGCAATCCGTAGATTGTTTTGCCTTTGATATTATTTTGATTAATTCGCTTCTGCTCATTGGAACTTACATTTTTCAAAATATTTTGAAGCAGTATCGTATCGCTGATGCTACTGTAACTGTCTGCCACATCTACGGCATCTTCCAAATTATTCGCATCATCTAGATTGGCAACAAATGCCTTCATCAAGGTAGTGCCATTATTAGCCGGCATGGTTTTTAAAAAAGTATCCAGCTGATTAAAATTGGCAGCCATCTTGATGAACTTTTTAAAGTAATCCATATTGACACTGAGCAGCAGCGAGTCCCCCCGAGGCTTACTGCCCATTCGTTGCAATAACCTTGCAAAACTATGCTTATAGCTAGAGGTGTAAATATCATTTTCACCCATCACGATAACGTAATAAAGTTCTTCCGCAGATAAGGGGTCTAATGCCCGCATACGAATACTCAAATTATTTTGCTCATGTAAATTATTAATAGGGGTAACAAAATGCTTGATGGCTTTACGCTGCAACATTTTCCTTAACCCATTTTCTCCAAACATGGCAATCGGAGTGTCTTTCAATACACCCAATCTATAATAGTACTCCTTTTCTGTTTTAACTAGTAACTTAAAATATCCGATACTATCCATTTTTAATTCGCCATCCCCAATAATATTTTTAATCCCTTCAATCGATAACTTATTGGTTAAAAGATGATCCAGAAAAGGATAATATAGTAACGCATTATCCAGCTTACTTAGCTTCACAATGGTCTTTACCATTGGGTTTGTATTTCGCTGTATCAGCTTTCCTTCCAGCGATTTGGTGGAATTGGCATAATTATACAATTGTTCAGGATCATTTTTACAAGCTACTACCACTAAGCTATCTGCAAAGGGTTCGTTCACATAAGGACTTATAAGGGAAAGGATTTTTTCAGGATGGAGGTGGCAAAATTTAATAAAAAGCAAATTTTTACTACCCGTATAACCGATGTTTTTAGGAAACACCTCCGTAAGGATTGTTCCTGCTTCGTAGGACATGGCTGCTATGAAAGGAAGGATGCTATTGCCATCCTTATTGGCCACCCATGTTTTATAAAAATTATCCACCAGTAAGGGTGCGAGGGAGGGCTCTATTTTTGTTTGCCGCCATGCCATTCTGAAATTCCGAAGGAATGACTCAATAAAATTGAGTTGCCTTATTTTTTCATTGCTGCTCAAGAGTGAATCATTCGTTTCCACCAAATATTGAAATTCATTTATCCTTCGGGTCAATGCATCGGTTACCTGAATATTCACCGCTTCATTGTCAGACACCCGAATCATTCCATCCTTTTTGCCATCTTCTTTATCCGTCAATGATTGTTCGTTATCAATCCGATCATGAAAAAGCTGCCTACTAAGTGGTATCACCACAGAATCCTGCGATGCGAATAAATCAGCCCAAATCAACACTGTAAAAATGCAAAGGAAAAATTGTTTCATAAATACTATTCTTATGCAAAGATGGCAAAAAAACTGATGCTTTTGAAAACCTTGCCCTCAACCTTATTCAAAAATGGAGGGTTTATTCAGTTTGACCTCCTAACAATGGCTTTATTGTCATTTTTTTGGCACCAGAACGCGTTAACAATTTAATAATACAGGAATGCCTCCAAGCTGACACAATGATTGAAGGGTTAACCTACTTTTGCAAGGAGAATATTATATGAGCAGTGTTAAAAAAATATTAATTGCAGATGACGAGCCGGATATTCTGGAAATCATTCAATTTAATTTGATAGCAGAGGGATATGAGGTGATTACAGCGAAAAATGGTGATGAAGCTATTGAACAGGCAAAAAAACACCTTCCCGACCTGATCATCCTGGATGTAATGATGCCGGGAAAAAACGGATTGGATGCTTGTAGTATTCTTCGAATGCAGCCAGCCTTTAAGGAAACCTTGATTGTTTTCCTTTCTGCCCTTAGTGATGAAGGGACTGAAATCCGCGGATTAGAGTCCGGCGCAGACGACTATCTTACCAAACCTATCCGGCCCAAAATTTTGGTAAGCAAAGTAAATGCCTTGTTTAGAAGAATCAAAAAAGAAAACAATGGAATTGTTACACTTGGTGATCTGATTATTAATAGGGAAAAATACATTATACATTACAAAGGAGAGGATATCATTTTAGCCAGAAAAGAATTTGAGTTGCTCGGCTTACTGGCTTCTAAACCAGGCAAAGTGTTCTTACGCAATGAAATCCTTAACCAAGTATGGGGAACCGAAGTAATTGTAGGCGACCGAACAATCGATGTTCATATCCGAAAAATTCGCCAGAAACTAAACCTAGATTGCATCACCACTGTTAAAGGCGTAGGTTATAAATTTGAATTATAACCCCAATTGGCAAGAGAAATGGTGAATTGTTACTTATATTCGTAGGGTAATTTTCAAATCGCCATGAAACCTTAACCAGGAAAAAAGATGTTTTCACAAAAAAATCTTTCCCCGCAGCAGTTATCCGCTACTACCGCCTTTATTATTTCCTTACCCTTTGTTATAGGTAGTTATTTTCTTCAACCGGCATGGTGGATTCCGCTAGTTTGCTTTGGTGTTATATTCAGTGCCAGTTATGGGCTTATCCTATTTATGGTGCAAAGTTTTGTATACCGTAAAATAAAACTCATCTACAAATTAATTTATCAAACAAAGGCAAGTAAGCGGGAAGATTTTTATTACAAAAATATATTGCCCCAAAAAAGCATTGATGAGGTAAGGAAAGATGTGGAAAATTGGGCACACCAACGAAAGGCGGAAATAGAAGTGTTGCAACAAAATGAAGCTTACCGAAAAGAATTTCTGCAAAATTTATCGCATGAATTGAAGACCCCCATTTTTGCTATTCAAGGCTATGTAGATACCTTGCTAAATGGAGCACTTGATAATCCAGAAGTGAATAAAAAATTTCTCGCAAGCACTGGCAGAAATATTGAACGGCTAGTAAATCTGGTGGACGACCTAGATGAAATTTCAAAATTGGAAGGAGGGGAATTGCTTTTAGACAAAACTAATTTTGTAATTCAAGATCTGG
Source organism: Chitinophagaceae bacterium (assembly GCA_947468255.1). Lineage (GTDB taxonomy): Bacteria > Bacteroidota > Bacteroidia > Chitinophagales > Chitinophagaceae > Ferruginibacter. The sequence goes on from CANIMM010000038.1 coordinate 7,828, forward strand.
TGAAAGAAGTGTTTGAATCACTTTCCATCAAAGCTGAGGATAAACAAATCAAAATGGGTATTAAAAAAGGTTGTGAAGTAGCACTTTCTGTATTTGCCGATAAGGAAAAAATCCGACAAGTATTAACCAATTTGATTGACAATAGCAATAAGTATGGCAAAACCAACGGGGTGATTGAAGCCAGTGTGTACAAAATTGACGGAAAAAAAATATTAATAGAAATCAGTGATGATGGATCAGGTATTGCAGAGGAGCATTTGGGGAGGATTTTTGAACGTTTTTACAGAACGGATTTGGCAAGAAGCAGAAAAGTAGGTGGCAGTGGACTAGGTCTGGCCATTTGTAAACATATTATTGAAGCACACCAGCAAACGATACATGTAAGAAGCACCATTGATGTAGGGACCACCTTTGGCTTTACGCTAGAAAGCAAGAAAGAGTAAGCTTTTTACCCAACTAGCTATTTTCTAATAGAAGCAATCAATTCTTTTGCCGCGACGGATAAATTCGTAGCCTGCGATTTTCCATTTAGTACAAAAGAAAAGTAAGTGCAGCCCGTTGTATTCATACCAAAGTTAATGTCCTGTATCACTTTGTTCATTTTAAAAAAATGCATTGATCCGTCCAATCCACAGCCATAGTTCATCTTCGCATTTGTCTGCGAAATAAAATTGCTGAGTTGATTAATGGTTTGCTGATCGCGAATGATTGTTACCGCCACTACCGTATCCATTGTGCCATCCCCTTTAAAGTAATTGATTGCTACGCTATCAGAATTCGATATACGCTGATTGATGGCCTCATTAGAATGAGTGCAAGAAACTGTAACTATAAGTACGTATAATAATAGCGCGTAATTTTTCATGCAATAAAGATACTGCTTCAGAAAAGTTTTTTGGTGCCTCCGCTAAAAAAACCACCCTATTAAGAATAATGGGTGGTGGTAAGCATGAGAATAAATGCTTATTGCTTAAGGAAATTAAAATTAATCACTTTAAAATGAACTCGTCCTAAACCCGTATTACCATTAAGTTAAAAAATAGAGAATGCGTTAAAAAATGTTTTAAAAGAAAAAGGAGCCGCAATTAGCGACTCCTCATAAAAAAAGTTTAATCAAATTATTTTGCAAAGCTTGTCCAACCCTTGTACCAGTTAGCATATTCGCCCGATGGAGCAATACCACCGATGAAATCTACTTTTTTGATGAAGGTCCGCGCCACCAAAATAGGATCATCAAAATGGGTGTTAGTGGCAGAAGGTATTACCACTGCAGAATTACCGAATGGACCAAAATCAGGATTTACATAATCAAAAGGCCTTGTATACGTATTTTGATCAGTCGTTTGAGTGATAATTTTGTTTTTCGTATTGGAGGTAAACCAGGTGCTGATTGATGTTGGATTTTTTCCTGTAGGTGCTGAAGTACTAGCTGTATAATCTACCGGTGTTTTGCAACTGATCAATAAAATACCGCTTAATTGCAATGTGCCCGCTGTGATATTCAAATCAGTTGGAGCTCCCAAACCTGCATCGATTAAAATACCTTTTGCCCATCCTACAAAAGCAGAATTGAAAATTGAAATCGATGAATTTCTTCTAATCTGAACTGCTGCACCCAAATAATTACTATTTCCTATATTACTTTGAGTAGCCTGTGGGCCAAAAGAGGATATATTGCAAAAAACTGCATTGGTCTTTGGAGTCAACGAGCTTCCTGCTCCATCATTGTCGCTTTCAAAACTCTCTGATTTTGAAACGTCTGCAATGGAAGAGTCCCTAATAACCAAACCAAACTGAACAGAACCACTAAATCCATTGTCCGTATCAAAATCGTCATCCTGTGTTTTGTAAGCAATCAGGTATTTGCAGTTCACCGAACCGCCAAACCACTCATAGGCATCGTCCTTGGCATAAGAAACCTGGATATGATCGATGGTGGTTCCACTACCAACACAAGCCATGGTAAGACTGTTGATTTCCTGGTTGGGTAAAAATGCATATCCCGCATAATCAATACGAACATACTGCAAAGTGCCAGAATTGTCATCATTTACCGGAGTGGGTACCAATGCGTCGCCAGACCCTGCCAATCCATCCCCTGCAGCATTGTTAAATCCACCTTCAGGAATGTACAATCCAGCTGCTCCTCCATTACTAGAATTAATAGCTGCTTTACCTAACAACTCAATTCCGCCCCAATCACCCGATACCGGTGTAGGTGAAGCGGAGGTGAAAATAATTGGTTTTTCCAAAGTACCCACTGCCATTAGCTTAGCGCCCCGTTTGATAATCAAAGCGGCTGTTGAAGTACCTGAATAGGCCCCCTTAACGGTTGCTCCTGCTTCTACTGTTAAAGTAACGCCTGCATCCACATATACCAATCCGGATAAGAAATTGTTATTAACTGCAAACAAAGTTGTATCCTTGGTAACATGACCAGACAAGGTGATTGTTTTTGCCACTACAGTGGTAACCACCGGAACTGGAGCTGGAATCTCTACAATAATTGGCTCTCCGTCTGTTTCGATCTTACGACAAGCTGTGATACTAACTGTAGTTAAAGCTGCCATGTAAAAAATGTACTTTTTCATATTTTCCCTTTTGTGATTTTAAAACTTTCTATTAAAATGAATAATTGAATGATATACTGACGGTGGTTCCAAATTTCCTGGTGAATCGATAGGCGTCTGTTCCCAACTGAAAACCGGTATCACTATCCTTGTTTTGGTAGAAATATTGCTTTTTGTTTAAAATGTCCGATACGTTCAATTTGATTTCACCTTTTTTAGCTGCTACTTTTTTAGCCAACTGGAAATCCAGTACAGGTCTGGAAGCCTCCCAGATGTCCGGGGCACCGCCACCGCCACTTGCCGGGATATCTCCCACCAAGTAAATGCGTTTTCCTATTTGGTTGTACAAGAAAGTGGCACTCAAACCTGCTTTTTCATAGTCGTACATCAAGCCCACGTTGAGCAAATAGGGCGACTGGCCTTGCAATGGACGGGCGATATTGCGCTTAGAATCTGTAACCTGGCTTTTGATATACGCTCCATTGGCTTGAAGGGTAAAATTGCGGAGTGCATCCACCCTGTCCAGTTTCTTTCTAAATTCCAATTCAACCCCATAAGCAGTGGCTTTGTCAGGATTTTGAAATTCAAAAATGGCGCCTCCTTGTTGCAGGTTCTGCTCAATGGGTTTGTCAAAATATTTGTAAAAAACACCCACCGTTAGGGCTTCCCCTGTGCGAGGATATACTTCGTACCGAAGATCTGCATTGGTCATTTTGGTGCGAATTAAATTGGGATTTCCCTGAACTGCCGAGTTTAATTCAAAATCGTACAAGGTAAGGGCAGCCAATTCCCTCAACTCCGGCCGTATCACTGTTTGAGAACCTGTCAGGCGCAGATTAGTCTTATCATTTAATTTTAGCGTAGCATTTACCCCTGGCAAAAAGTCCAGCTGCTCGGTATGTTTGTGCCGATCGTCCCACTTTTTAACAGACCCCAACAACTGGTCAAAATTTTCGGCACGTAATCCCCAAACCAATCTTAACTTATTGGACAACTGGTTATCGAATTGCAAAAATCCAGCATTCAAAATGGTGTTAGCCATATACCTGAAATTCCGGTTGTTGATAGAATTGAAAGCAAATAAATTACTTGATGAAGCACCATTGCCAAAGTTGGCAGGTGCAAATATTTGATCAATCGGCAACTGCCTTAGTACTGAATTATCTAAAGGCAAATAATTAGCAAAAAGCTGGGCATCAAAAAGACGGTCCTTTACTTGAAGCATATAGCCTGACTTAACGGTCTGCTTTTGACCAAAAAGATTGAAATTGTAAGCTAGATCACCACCGGCTGTATAAATATAGTCATTGAGGGTTTGAAAAACCCTGCTTCCGCTTTCTTGTGCAAGTGAATTGCCTACTAGAAAAGCAAATGGATTTTGAGTGCCGGATGCTCGGGTGTATTGGAAACGCTTTTGATCAGGACTAAAGCCATCCAAGATATTGAAGGCGCCATACCACTTCAGTTTCAAAGGGTTGCTAATATTGTGTTCCCCAGAGACTTGAGTGGTTAAAAAAGTATTTTGCTTAAAGGCAATTTCACCACCCTTCACATCGTCTCCGGTTACATCATTGATTCCATTACGTTGAGTCAAATAATCGTTGGTATTAACATTGACAATTGCCTTGGCTGAAATTTTGTTTTTTGGATTCAACTGCATGGTTAAACTTGCCAAACCGCCCACAGTTACCTCCTGCGCATAGCGATTGTCATCATAACTATATTGCTGACTAAAAACACTATTTTCAAGTGATTGCATGCGATTCAAAATGGCAATATAGCGACTGTTACGGTTGTAGTTGATGCCCATGATGCCACCAATTTTTTTACTTAATAATTTACCAGAAAAACCGCCATTTAACTGAAAAGAGGTATTGGGCCTTGCCATTTGAGCGGTTGCTGCCCAATTGTTGGCCATTTCCTTTCCTACTGTGGCTCTTTGACTTGGCGTGGAGAGTGAAAATGCAGACTTAGTGGTGTAGCTTGCCGGCAATGCCCTGGCGCCGTCGTCGATACCCAACCAGTCCAGCTTGCCCCCCTTTGCAGTGTAGAAGTCTTTTCCAATGGTTTGGGTGTTAAAGCCCGTTCCGATTTGGATATTGAAGAAGTTTTTAGTAGGGATATCCTTGGTGTTTACCTGTACCAGTCCGCCCGCCCATTCGCCCGGCAATTCAGGAACAAATGCCTTGTTAATAATGATATTATCTATCATCGAAGCGGGAATAATATCAAACGAAAATGTTTTTCTGTCAGGCTCTGTACTGGTCAATAACACCCCATTTAGCATGGCTTGGTTGTAGCGGTCGGCCAAGCCTCTTATGACCAAAAATTTTCCATCAATTAAACTTGCACCCGGGGTACGCTTTAGTACCTCCCCTGTATTTTTATCCGGACTTCTACGGATGGCTTCTGCTGAGATTACAGATGCTACGGTGTTGGTGTTTTTTTGAAAACTGATCATTGCATTCACCGTTTCCTTCTTAGCCGAGCTGGCCCTAACTACTACTGCATCACCGGTACTCATTTTAGCAGATAAAGAAATATCAAGATGAGCAATTCCATCTGCCCCTAACTCCACCTCCGTTACCTCCTTAGTTTCGTAATTGGTGGAACTAATAACAAGGATATACTTTTTCCCAATTTCTGCGTTTAATATAAATCTACCTTCCAAATCGGTGGCAATACCCTTACCGCTTGCTTTATTAATAACAGAGATGCCCGCAATTGGACTTCCTGATTTCGAATCAGTTATTTTCCCTTCAATTTTTCCCTTTTGAGCAAAGGAGCCATAAGAAAGGGTGAAAAAAATCGCTATTAGTGCCAAGAATCTCATGCTGTAAATATTTAAGCAAAGAGACTACTTAGATGTTACGCGAAAGTGAAGGGAATGTTACGGAAATGTTATCCGTAGGTTAAGGAAATGTTACGTTGAGTGGCAACAATTGAATTAAATACAGTAAAATTTAGTAAACCGATACCTGAAAAAAAGGGATACTTATTTAGAAAAGCCTTGAAACCTACAAAGTGCGTTGAAAGTAAAATTGGAAGAACGAGTACGAATTATACCGAAAAAAATTGCTTGCTTACTATAATAACTTATATAAGTAAAAAGGGACTGCAAATTGCAGTCCCTTTAAAAATATTAAGGCCTAGGACTTATATAAGTTAAGTCGTCAAAGAAAGCTCGAAGTGGATTGCCATTGTAATTCCAATCTACCGTAATTTTTTTAGTAGCCGGATCAAACTTGCTAACCCTGCTTCCTGCTCCTGTAAACATTGTAATAACAGTGGTGTTTGGAGGATTATTAAACACACTGGTAACAAGATCCGTAGTGGTATTAAAAACAATAACTGGAGCGATTGAGTTGCCATACCAACTTACTTGACCTACACCAGTTCCAATAGGATGTCCGTAATCTTTTTGTTTTGGCCAGTAAAAAATAACAGAATTTGCACCTTTAGTAACTAGATGAATTTCTACATCATAGGGGAAAGTATATGGAACTCGATTGTGATTGCCTTTTAAATTATAAACACCATCATATTTATTCTTTATTGAAAATCCGATTACCATTTTACCCATATTACCTGCAACCGCATATCCGCCATCTACACTGGTTATTTCAATTCCCACTCCATAAGCAACAGTAGGATCTAGCACGATAGAATTAAGTATGACTAATTTTAACGCCGTTGTGAAGTTTTCTCCTGCCTTAATAACCGCGTCCATTGTGCTTAAACTATAAGAACCGGTAGGTAAAGGAGTCAGGGATTTGTCTTTCACTGCGGCATCGCTAAAAGCTAGTTTTACATGTACATCTGTTTTAGCAACTCCACCACCTTCAATGGTTAAAGTAGGTCCTGCTACTGTAAGTGCTTCAGCTTGACCGGTAATGCCTACTACAACAGGGCTAATGGTAGCCTGAGTGAGTGCAACAGCTTTAAGGTCTGTAATATCAATGCCGTACTGTTTATCTTCATAGCCCTTATCTTTCAAGCATCCCGTAGCAAACAGCATAACCGAAGCAGCGAGTACAATAAATAATGATATTTTTTTCATTTTAAAAATTTTAAAAATTTTCTATAATTTAGTTCAAATCCCAAAACAATTTTCCAGTAAACACATCGAGCGTTCCTTCTTTTCCCACGTTAAGTCCATTATAATTGTACTCATTTTGCGGATAAAATAAACGCACAGGGATAGAAGTTTTAGTTCTATTAGGATCTTTGGACAGCGTTGGGCCTTTATCGTATCCGCCACCAACGCCATACGCTATTTCTGTTCTTCTGTAATCAGTCCAAATTTCATAGGGTGCAATTGAATTCAATGCAAACCATTTTTGAGAAAGTATGGTATACAATCCACCTACTGGGAGCCCAGATGCTAAGGCGCCTGCTGAATAATCAACATCAGGATAACCTGCATTGTAATCTAAGTAATCTTGCGCATCAGTTGCAGTTAAACCCAGCCAAACAAAAGATTCCGTAATTGCTTCTGTTAGCAAGCTGCTTGCTGAAGATCCGCTGGTTAGGATTCCTCGCTCCCTTGCTTCTGCCTGCAAAAACAAACTTTCTACACTGGTTAAAATCCAAGCACGTGACGAAGCTCCGTCTGGGCTTAAGCCTTCTCCTCTAACAGTAGAAAGCGCGCTTCCAATGGGAGCAGTAGCGCTTGCGGGAGTTCCAAAAATAATACCTTTATGGCCGGCTGATGGAGCTACATAAAATTTGTCAATTCGTGGATCCCCATCCCCTTTATAATATCCGATTGCATAGGCGCTAGCCCTTAAATAATCGCGCTGACTACCCGTACCTGATTCACTGGTATTGTAAATCCTGAAGTAAGGAGAAGGTTTTGTACCAGAAAAACCTGGATTTAAATGAGCAGACTCACCTGCACCTAAAAAGCCATCTGAAGTAATCTTTGCAACTTGTGCAGCTACATCTACTCCGGCAGCAACAGATTTGGTTTTTATTCCATTGTGTAAATGCACCAGCATTCTCAAGCGAAGTGTATTGGCGAATTTTTTCCACATGGTGGTATTACCTGCAAAAACAAGGTCTGTATTTTTAATATCTGGATTTTTTGCAACATCGGTAGCAGCAGCGTCATTTAATAAAACGATTGCCGCATCTAAATCTGCAAAAATAGCATTGTAAATATAAACCGACTTGTCATAAGCAGGCGTAGGTGCAGTAGTTCCTTTAAAAGCATCTGTATAGGGGATATTACCATATACATCCGTAAGAATCTGGAAATTATGCGATTTCATGATTCTACCAATGGCTTCATAAGTACCTTGTCCTTTTTCCTTTGCCTTATTAATCATGATATTGTAATTGTTGGCATTGGCATACAAACCTGTCCATATAGCTGAATGGAAATCATTGGTAAACACATAGGTTTCTTCTTCATTCAATGACTGATAAGAGCCTGATCTTGCACCATGGCCCATCCACCAACCGATAAACCACCACTCAGATACAACATTGGTAGCAGTGGATTGTAAAGCACCTGGCAAAAGCACGGAAGGTGTTACAGAAATATCTGTTACTGCATCCGGGTTGGAATTGATGTCAAATTTTTCCTTACTACATCCTGCCGCCGCAATCATTAGAACTGCTAGCGTTGAAGTAGTGATTATATTTTTTAATTTCATAATACTTATTTTTTAAAAATTAAAATCTTACTGTTAGGTTAGCTCCAAAGATTCTTGTTGGAGGGAAATTGTAGGCAGTACTTCTACCGGTTGCATTTCCAGTATAGGATGAATTACCATTTCCACCAGCAAACTCAGGATCTGTCCATTGATTTGATTTAGGAAGCCACATTAATAAGTTTCTTCCACTGATTCCTAAGTTGGCACCTTTGATCACATTGCTAACCTTGGATCCAAAAAATTTAACAGGAATTTCATAACTAATCGCTACTTCCCTTAATTTCCAGAATGAACCGTCTGCAAGGTAATTGGTGGTAACAGAGGTATTCAAATCACTATTCCAGAACAAACGACCGTAATTAGATGTATAAACGCTATTGTTTAATACAGGTTGACCTTGTGCATCATAATATAATGAATTAGGGAATACAAAAGCGCGACGACCATTCTGTGCACTACGCTCAGAAATACCATTGTCATCCAAGAATCCACCTAGCTGATCTGCCACGATTTGGTTTCCACCTCTATAATCCGCTACAGCACTAAAGCTAAGGCCCTTCCAGTTTACATTCAAACTAAGACCCAATAAATCAGAAGGTGCTGTTTGTCCAAATACGCTAAGGTTTGGATTCTGTGTGGGCATACCAGTTTTGCTATCAACAATCACATGGCCGTTGAGATCCCTCATATAATCCGTTAATTTGAATTTATAAGCAGATTGACCTACAATTACATAATTATAGTTACCAATTCCCAATTCATTCACACCATCCACCAATGAGGTAACTGTATTTTTTTGATAGGTATAATTTACTTTAAAGTCAATGGTTACGTTATTTATCTTAACCAATGGTGTTAATTTCAAATCCAATTCAAGTCCTTTGTTAACAAAAGCCGCTGCATTCTGCTTAGCAGAAGTAGAACCGGTAGTATTGGATAGCTGAACATCAATAATCTGATTGGTATTATTTTGGTTATAAAAGGTAGCTTCTAAATTAACCTTGTTTTTAAGAAAGCCCAACTCAATTCCCACTTCTTTATTTAAAACAAACTCTGGTTTGTAAGAGGCTGCAACTGTAGAAGAAGTTGCTTGAAAACCTAAAATATCACCATAAGGGAAGAAAGTAGACCCTGCAAACACATTTTCATATGCATAAGCCGGAAGGTTTACATTACCCGTTTTGGAATA
>CANIMM010000039.1 GCA_947468255.1 Chitinophagaceae bacterium
AATTAGCAATCGTAATTTTCTCCAGCTTTCGTTCAGCACAGAATCTATTAAAACCACCAATATGCTTGCCAATGATTGATTCTAACTCATTTTTTAATACCAACCATTTGCCATTCAGTTCATTTAGTATTTCCTGTTGACCATCAGTAATAAACGGAACATTGGAATCTGCCTCTCCATGAACGAATATAAAATCAGCACTTAATTTATTTTCGAAATTAATAATATCATCATGCGATTGAGACTTTGGCTGAACGAGCTTTTCTTCCCAGGTTGTAATGATTTCAACTACCCGCTTTCCAGAATCAACCACTACTTTCAATTCAGGTTGGTCACCAACTAATGACAATAAATAATTAATTTGCTCCCTTGCTTTTCGGATACCTGTTACTGCCAAATGGATTTCCTTTACCCCTGTTTCAATGGAAGCCATCAGCCGATGTTGAGCAGCGTACTCCTCAACAGTAGCGTTGATTCTGGGATCTGGCATAACGATAAAGGACACCTGCTTTTCTTGACTTCCCCATTTTAAATGGGCAGTATACTCACCAGGAACCACCCGATGCCCAATATAACTTCCCTCGATATACACACCACTTACACCCGGCAAGGTTGTATAGCGCAAGTCCCACACAAAACGATTTAATCCATTTTTTAATGTCAACAATTGTTCCGCAACAGGGCCACCCGGATAGGAAATAAATTTTTCGTCAGCCTTGCTGCTATAGCTTCTTACCAAATTGTTTTGTGCATCCATTATCTCCAAATTGAGTACCGAAGCGCTATCCAATTTTTGGGGTAACTGGTAATAGATTACCAAACCAGTTGATGGGTTGGTTCCGGCAGCGCCTGTTGGCTCAGGACCAATAGGGTCCTCAGTCACTACTTTATTCAGTGAGCTGCCTCCCGAAACACGGTAAGCATTTTCAGGAGTATATAAATTCAATTCATTTTTTGCAACAATCACTGGGTTATACTGTCGAACCAAACCGATGTCATCCAAAATCCAGAAAGCACGGCCACCTGTAGACGCTATCAGGTCACCCTGGTGTAATTTCAGGTCGGTGATAGGTGTTATCGGAAGATTGAGTTGAAAAGGCAGCCACTGGTTGCCCCCATCGTAGGAAATATATAAACCCGTTTCTGTTCCCGCATATAATAGGTCTTTTCGCTGCGCATCTTCGCGCACCACTCTTGTAAAGGCACCATCAGCAATCCCGTTGGTAATCTTGGTCCATGACTTACCATAATTGATGGTTTTGTAAATGGCCGGTGTTGGATCATTGAACTTATACCGGGTAGTGGCAATATAGGCTGTAGCCGAATCGTGTGGAGAAACTTCGATGCTATTAATTAAACATTCCGCTAACCCTGCGGGCGTAACATTGGTCCAGGTAGCACCGCCATCCTTTGTTAGGTGCACCAATCCGTCGTCACTGCCTGTATAAATAACCCCTTTTTGGAGCGGCGATTCACTGATATAAGAAAGGGTGCAATAGTTTTCCCCACCTGCCCCCTCGTTGGTAAACGGAACACCACTGATGCCCATCTTACTGGTATCATGTCGCGTAAGATCTGGCGAAATAGCCTTCCAGGTTTTCCCCAAATTAGCTGTTTTAAAAAGCACATTGCCGCCATGATAAAATGTATTGCCATCATGAGGAGAACAAATAATAGGCGCATTCCAGTTATAACGGTAGCGCATATCCTTTGGCTGCAGGGATTGGTACTGCAGCGGTTTTTGCATGACGGTCTTTCCCTCCAACGTTTCTTGATCCAGCACCTCAATGGTTCCCTGGTAACTTCCTCCCATCACATACCTTGGATGATCGGGATTGAACGCTAAAAAAGCACTCTCCCCTCCGGCAGAAAATGTCCAATCCCTTACATCAATCGATGAACGGCTAGTAGAGCGACTGGCAATTTTTACAGAGCCGTCGTCTTGCTGCCCCCCATACACCTGATAAGGAAAAAGATTATCTGCATTAACTCGGTAAAATTGTCCAGTAGGCTGGTTTTGAAGTGAACTCCATGTTTGACCGCTATTAAAGGTGATGGTAGCTCCCCCATCATCAGCCAGAATGAAATTTTTGCTATTTTTTGGATTGATCCACATTTGATGATGGTCGCCATGCATGGTACTCATCGCGGTGAAATTTTTACCCCCATCAATGGACTTGAGCATGGGAGAACTCATTACATACACTAGTTCCTCATTGAGTGGGTCCACTGCAATTTTGATATAATACCAGGCTCGCTGTACCGTATTGTGATCTTTGCTCACCCTACTCCAGGAAGCTCCGGCATCACTAGATGCAAATACTCCACCCTGCTCCTTTTTGGTATCCGACTCAATCACCGCATACAACTTATTTGAATTGCTACCCGAAACGCAGATGGCCATTTTACCCATTTCCGTTGGTAACCCCTTCTCCATTTTAGACCAAGTTTCGCCAGCATCAATTGATTTATATAAAGCACTCCCTTTTCCCCCACTACGAATTTGCCAGGGTAAACGACGATGGTCCCACATTGCAACATATAAAATTCTTGGATTATTGTTATCCATTGCCAAATCGGTACAACCGGTATTGGAATCTACAAATAAAGATTTTTTCCAGCTTCGGCCACCATCAATCGATTTGTAAATACCTCGATCCTCCGAAGGGCCATATGCAGCACCTTGTGCACCAACAAAAACGATGTCAGGATTTTTTGGATCCACTCGAATGGAAGCAATATGACGGGTTGCATCCAAGCCAAGATGTTTCCAAGTTTTGCCAGCATCTGTAGATTTGTATACCCCATCACCATAAGATGACATCACTCCCCGAACAGCATGTTCGCCCATACCCACATACAGCACATTGGGATCGCTCGGCGCAACCGCAATAGCCCCTACAGAGGAAGTCTTGAACTGGCCATCAGAAATGTTTTGCCAGCTAATCCCTGCATCTTCCGTTTTCCAAACACCGCCGCCCACGGTTCCCATGTAATAGGTAAATGGATTGTTTTCCACTCCTACCGCTGCAACTGAACGGCCGCCACGAAAAGGGCCGATATTACGCCACTTTACACTCGAAAAATAACTACCTGGAGCCGTATTGCCCGTAGACGTTGTAGGTGGCTCGACGGCCTTTTTTTGAGCAGTAACCATACCTGTAAAAAATACAGTAAAAAGCAAGAGGGGGAAAGCTTTCATAAATTAAAGATTTAATAGGATATGAAATTACAAAGAAATTTTGATGGCTGGTAATTCACTCGTTTTGAATCTAGTTACTTATCGATTCTTAAAAAATATTTTAAATTAAAATATCGGTAGTCAGTAAACAAGTTAATTCGTTTAGCCACTATATAAAATCCCTAAATTAGGAATAAGGTTTTAATAGTTGAACGAGTAAAAATAAATGGTTGTTGAGAAAATATGAGATAGCTGTTTTAGAGACATTCTGTAATCATGCCAGGGACTTCATTTCAATTTTTCGGCGACTGCTTTAAAAAAACAGTCGCCGAGAAATAAAATACTACAAATGTTATTTCTTAAATTTAAAATAACTCAATAATTAAAAAAGTTTTCAATAAGAATTGTTAACACAAAAATCATTCAAGATAAAATGAAAATTTGAAGGATATTATTGCTCATGCTCAGGTTGATTGACTATTGTAGGTTTAGACAATTTGGCAATCAACACAAAAAGAACTGGAACGACGAAAATTGCAAGTGTGGTTGCAAACAACATGCCGCCGAATACGGTCCAGCCAATGGTTTTCCGAGATTCTGCCGCAGCGCCTGTTGCAAGCATCAGCGGAATTACCCCTAGGATAAAAGCCATGGAAGTCATTATAATGGGGCGCAGGCGCAATTGGACTGCTTGCAAAGTCGCCGGTATAATTTCAGCACCCCGATCCACCCTTTCTTTTGCAAACTCCACGATAAGAATAGCATTTTTAGCAGCAAGACCAATTAATGTGATGAGGCCAATTTGTGCATATATATTATTTGTCAAACTGGGTATTAATGTCAAGGTAAGAATAGCACCAAATGCACCAATGGGTACCGCTAATAAAACTGAAAAGGGCACCGACCAGCTTTCATACAAAGCAGCAAGAAACAGAAATACAAAAACGATCGAGATAAGAAATATGTTAAAAGAACTACCCGCCGCCTTGATTTCCTGTCGACTTAGTCCTGAAAATTCAAAGCCATATCCTTCCGGAAGTGTTTCTGCAGCCACTTCCTTAAGTGCATCAATTGCCTGTCCACTACTAAACCCAACTTTGGGCGTACCGTTAATTTCAATTGCCCTAGAGATATTAAAATGGGAAATTACCGAAGGGTTTTCAATAACCTTGCTTGTAACCAAAGAGCCTAAAGGAATCATTTCACCCATACTGTTGCGCACATAATATTTTTGTAATTCGTCCACTGAAGAGCGGTAGATACTATCCCCTTGCACAATTACCCTGAAATTTCTACCATAGAGGTTAAAATCATTTACATAATTACTGCCCAGCAAAGTTGACATGGTGCTAAAGACATCAATCATGGATACCCCCATTTTTTTTACCTTTTCTTTATCTACATCCACCTGGTAACTAGGTGTATGGGATGTGAAATAAGTATAGGCAGTCCCAATTTCTGGACGCTTAAGCAATGTTGTCAAAAACTTTTTAGCCACCAATTCAAACTGTTGGATATCCCCAATAGCAGTAGTTTGCTGAATTTCAAAAGTAAAACCTGCAGTTGCCCCAAGCCCAGGTATCGCAGGGGGGCCAATTGCCTTAATTTTTGCTTCCTTAATATCAGCCGTTTGCTTTTGAATTTCAGCAATGATATTTTTTAACTCCAATTCCTTAGTAGCACGTTCTTTCCAGGGGTGAAGATTAACAAACAAAGTGCCCACATTTGACTTGTTCGATACGGTGACGATATTATACCCTGCTATACCACCAACAATATTAACCCCAGGAATGGTTTGTACCCTTTTCATTACTTTTAGCAGCATTTCCTTACTACGAAAGGTGGATGTAGCTTCGGGCATTTCATAGGTTACAAACAAACGCCCTTCATCTTCAGATGGAATAAATCCAGCGGGCTTATTTTTAAACAAAAAGAAGAGTCCCACAAACAAACATAGCATCATAATAAGTACCAAGGGAGAAGCCTTGATCCACTTTGCTACCCCACGGGTGTAGGATAGATTTATTTTGCTAAATCCGCGATTAAACCAAGCAAAGAATCGATCAAGTATCCCTAATTTTTCTGATACTTCCTTTGAAGGTTTTAACATGATGGAACAGAGTGCAGGTGTAAGTGATAAAGCTACCAATGCAGAGATGATCACGGATACGGCAATGGTAATGGCAAATTGCTGGTAGAGGCGCCCTACAATACCAGGTAAGAATCCCACCGGAACAAATACCGCAGCCAAAATCAAAGCGATGGCAATGATTGGTCCAGAAATTTCTTTCATAGCCAAGGTGGTGGCCTCCTTAGCTGTTAGCTTTCCATGGTCAATATGATGTTGCACTGCCTCTACCACTATGATGGCATCATCTACTACTATTCCAATGGCCAACACAAATGCAAATAGGGTAAGGGTATTAATAGTAAACCCAAAGGGTACAAAAAAAATGAACGTTCCAATAAGCGAAACAGGAATGGCCAAAATTGGAATTAGCGTAGCTCTCCAGTTTTGCAAAAAAAGAAATACAACAATAACTACCAATAAAAAAGCCTCCGTCAGGGTTTTCAAAACCTCCTCTATCGAAACTTTTACAACAGAAACTGATTCCAAAGGGACCAAATAATCAATATCTCTAGGAAAATTCTTTTTAAGTTCTGCTAGGGTTTTATTAATACCATCATAGGTTTCCATGGCATTTGCCCCCGGTGCCTGATAAATCATAACAAAGGCAGCTGGTTTACCATTAACAAAAACATTTGATCCATAATCAAATTTGCCCAATTCAACCCTAGCCACATCTTTGAGGTATACGATGGCTCCAGTTGCAGGAATAGTTCTTACAATGATTTGTTCAAATTGCGCTTTGGTATTGATGCGACTATTGGTTAGCACACTGTACTCAAAAGTTTGAGCAGCAGGCTGTGGGTTACCACCTACCACCCCAGCTGCTACTTGTAGATTTTGCTCTACTAAAGCTGCTGTAATATCAGTGGTAGTCATACCATAATTCGCCAATTTGCCAGGATTAAGCCAGATACGCATTCCAAAGTCATCAGCCCTAGTTACAATATCACCAACTCCCTTTACCCGCTGTAAAGCATCCTTAACATAAATATTGGCATAATTCCCTATAAAATTGGCATCATGGGTTCCATTAGGAGAATAAAGTGCTAGCGCTACCAAAATACTTGGAATACGTTTGCGAACCGTTAATCCAAGACGCTTAACGGCATCAGGAAGAGAAGGCTGAGCTATAGTTACCCTGTTTTGAACATCCATGGCAGCAATATTGGGATCTGTTCCAATTTCAAAGTTCACATTAATAGAACTTTGGCCATTTGAAGCACTGTTACTGGAAATATAGGTCATTCCCGGAACCCCATTTACCTGAGTTTCTATTGGAGTGGTAGTTGTTTGCTCAACCGTTTTGGCATCTGCACCCGTAAAATTACCAGTAATGGTTACTGTAGGTGGTGTAATTTCTGGATATTGGGCAATAGACAAAGACTTAAGGGCAATTAGTCCCACCAGTACAATTACTATCGAAATAACTATTGCTGTGATGGGTCTTTTAATAAAAGTATCTGCTATCATTCTGACATTTCTTTAACAACCGCTACTATTAGCCATTGTATGATTTACAATTAATTTGTTTTCTTTTCGCCGGTTATTATCTTAGCCCCTTCTTTTAAATTCTGTATCCCCTCCACCACTATCTTTTCACCCGTTTGTAATCCACTATTAACAACCACAACGGTTCCAATCAACTTTCCCAATGAAACCTTTCTTTGTGAAACGGTGTTACTGTCAGTGGAAACATACACAAAATATTCACCCAATTGCTCCGTCACGGCCTTATATGGAATTACAACCGCCTGCCCAAATCCGTCATTTCTTACCCTAATGGTACCGGTCATTCCAGCAATTAGCAATTTATTCGGATTGGGGAAAATAAGTCTCACCTTAATACTCCCAGTCTGAGCATTGACTGCCCTGTCAATAAACTCCACTTTTCCAGGATAAGCGTAAACGTCATTACCGAATGATAGGGTAAAGGTTGAATCACCTGGCTGATTACTTTTGGCTAGCAAACCCGTAAAACGATAAATTTCCTTTTGATCCACATTGAAATCAACCCCCAACTCTTGATCGGATGAAATTACATTCAACAAAGTTTGTCCGGCTGTTACTGAAGCTCCGGGCTTCACCAACGATATGCCAATTACACCTTCAAAAGGAGCAAAAACCTTGGTATACTTCAAACCTGTCTGCACCGCCTGAATATTTGCTTGAGAAGCCTCAACTTGTCGTTTTGCAATTTCCAAGGCGGCTTCTGCATTATCTACCAACTGCTTGGCAACGGCATCACTAAGGTCGAGTTGATGATACCGATTGACATCCTTTTGAGCTTTGTTGAAATTGGCTTCCTGTACTTTCAAACCGGCAATTGCCTGACGGTGATTAGCCGAATACAACTGGGCATCAATCTCATATAAAAGTTGTTCCTTTTTAACCCTATCACCATCCTTAAAATGAACCGCTGTAACAAAACCTGTCACCTGTGGGCGCAATTCAATTTGATTCAATGGTATAAGGGTTGCCGGAAAGTTATCAAAATAGAGTACTTCCGAAGAACTTACTTCAAGTACGGTAACCTTAACTGGAAGAATTGGATTTTGGACAGTAGTAATTTGTGTATTACAGGCTGTAAAAACAAAAAGTACAATTACCCAACATTTTTTAATGAATCTTAGAATATACATAGAAATAGAAATTAATAGAAGCGTGATTTTTTAGTAGTTGATTTGTCCCAATGATTTTTGTACATCTATTTTACTTGCCAGCAACTGATACATTGCAGTAAAATAATTAATTTGAGTGGATCGCAAATCAGCCTCGGCTGTAATTACTTCCAAATAAGTTTTAATACCGGAACGATACTGCAATTGTATAACATCATAGACTTCCCTTGCAAGTAAAAGGTTTTCCTTTAATGAAAGATAATTTTGCAAATTGACCTTATAAACAGCCAACGCGAGTGCATAACCGGAATTAACCCTGTTTTCCAATTGAATAAGATCCTGTTGATTCCGCTGTACGTATAATGCCGCCGAATTTTTATTTGCCCTTCTTTTTCCACCTTGTAAAAGCGGGAAAACCAAATTAAAAGAAGCAAAAGAATTAGGGTAATTATTAAGATAAAGTTTGTAAAATTGATCATTTTGATATGAAAGATTATAAGCTGCATTGGCTGAGAGAGAAGGCAAATAACTCCATTGGTAATAGTTTACATTGTATTGTAGAAGCTTTTTCTGAGTTTCCAACAGTCGATACTCAATCCTTTTAGTGAAATCCGGGATTTGTAATGTATCCAACAAAATTTCTTTCTCCATTTGAGAAGTGTCAAAAACAATTTTTAAATTTTCATTTTCGGGATACCCCATAAGTGTTTTAAGTACTACGATTTTAGCCTTTAAAATGGCTTCATAACTTTTTTTGGCGGAGATGGAACTGTTAAGCGATATAGTAGCTCGCTTAAAATCAATTTTATCCGCAGCACCCGATTGGTATTGACTAAGGGCATCCTTTAAACTTTGCTGGATTCTCAAAATGTTTTCACCCGCAATTTTTATCTGTTGAATAGTAGCCATAATATCGTAAAATGCTTTGGCCACATCTGCGGCAAGGTCAATTTTAGCGCTACTGGTGGCCAAGGTAGATTGCTGTTTTATGTCTTTCTGGGTTCTTCTAGCAAGTAAAACATCTTTATTAAATATCGTTTGTGAAAATGTAAACTGCCCTACTGATGCATTATTAACCCCCAATTGAACGGGATTACCCCCTATAACCGATGTTGGTCTAATTAAATTGTACTGTAAGCTATAATTCAGGTTAACCTGGGGAAACATTTCTGAAAGTTTACTTTTGATAGTGGCACTTACTATTTGCTGATCTATTAGTGACTGCTGAATAACAGGCTGGTGCAATAATGCATATTCAATCGCAGTAGTGATGGAAACCTCAGCTAGTACGCTATCCTTAATTTTTACTTGCGAAAAAAGTATAAAAGGATTGAAAAACAAAAAAGTAAGCGTAATTATTTTAAAGAAGGCAGTTACTTTGTTCTTGACTAAAGTCATATAAAATAGAGATCCAAAGTATTTACTGATTAAAAACGGTTTGATTATCAACATCGAGGGTTTTTCAGGTTATAAAAGACTTACTGAGAAATTTAAGAAATTATGGTTTTACTTTACGCAAGTTATCAAATAACGAGTAGAGGTCACATACTATGTTCCAATTCAGCTCTACCCATTCCAAAT
Organism: Chitinophagaceae bacterium; assembly: GCA_947468255.1. Classification (GTDB taxonomy): domain Bacteria; phylum Bacteroidota; class Bacteroidia; order Chitinophagales; family Chitinophagaceae; genus Ferruginibacter. Next base: position 9,512 of record CANIMM010000039.1, read on the forward strand.
AAAACCTGCATTGTTTAAAATAAATCCTACTATTACTTTTTTACGGAAATTTTGGAATCCTGTATTTTATTGACCTTTAAAGATACTCATTTTAGCATATTGGCAATTAAAATGAAGCAATTAGCCTTTTATTATTGGAGTAACCAAAAACAAAACCAGATTTAGGGTAACCTGCCAGGGATATTCCTAACAGCTGAACACAAAAATTTGGCAATCAATATGCTGAGTAGTATTACTTACAAGTAATTCGAAAATGCATTTTAAAACCTGCTTGTTTTCTGATACGATTTCCAACTTTTAGTGAAGCATTCTGCAACATCTTTAGCCATGTCTAGCGCGCGAGTATCGGTATAGTCTTTATATCCAACCGAACGCAATCATCAGTGCAATTGCAATATTTTGGTCTTTTATTTTTATCTAAATTCACTTATCCTAATCACCTTCTAGTCCCAAATAGCTTTTGACGAGCTATTCAGGACTAGAAAGTAACGTTATAAATAAATTTTTTACACTGAAAATGATAACAAAGGGCTCATTAAATCAACCCGATTTACATTAGAAATGAAGGGGAAATAATCAATTTTTTAATAAAAAATTATTTCATTTTTTCAGCATCTGCTAAAAACTGCTTTAATCCAAGGTCAGTTAATGGATGTTTCAATAGTGCAAGGATAGAAGAAAGCGGACAGGTACATACATCGGCACCCGCTTCAGCACATTCAATGATATGATTACCATTACGAATAGACGCTGCTAATATTTCTGTCTCAAATCCTTGTATGTTGTAAATATTACTAATCTGTGAAATCAACTGAACGCCATCCCATCCGCTATCATCAATGCGACCGATGAAAGGTGATACATAGGTAGCCCCCGCTTTTGCAGCTAATATGGCCTGCCCTGCGCTAAATACTAGCGTACAGTTCGTTTTAATACCATTGTCGGTAAACCATTTGATTGCCTTGATACCATCTTTTATCATCGGCACTTTTACCACAATATTTGGATGAATGGCAGCTAGCTTTTTTCCCTCTTCCACAATCACTGAAAATTCTGTTCCCAATACTTCAGCACTGATATCTCCGTCTACAATATCACAAATAGTTTTGTAATGATTGGCTATAGCCGCTTCGCCCTTGATATTTTCTTTTGCCATTAAAGACGGATTGGTGGTAACCCCATCCAAAATACCTAATTCATTGGCTTCGCGAATATCTGCTAGATTGGCCGTGTCGATAAAAAATTTCATAATTTTATTTGATTGGTGAATGCTATTGAATTATTTAATAACTGAAAGTTTGTAAACAGTAACGGTATGGTATTTTTGACCTGGCAATAAAATGGTCGTAGGAAATGAAGGCTCATTAGGTGAATCAGGAAAATGTTGCGTTTCTAGGCAAAGCGCAGCATGTTGACCGATCGACTTTCCACCGCTGGTTTTTAATTTTCCATCTAGGAAATTTCCGGTATAAAACTGAACACCCGGCTCAGTAGTGAATACTTCTAACACCCTGCCTGATTTTTCTTCGGATACGGTTGCTATTTTTGTTAGACTGGCATCTGTTTTATTCAAGACAAAATTATGATCATATCCACCCATGACAGAGTCAATGCGTAATCCAATTTTGGTGGGCTGAGTAAAATCAAATGGAGTTCCTTTTACAGGAGTAATATCTCCGGTTGGAATTAGTGTACTGTCAACAGAGGTAAAATGATCTGCGTCGATTTGTAATACATGATCCAAGATATTATTGGAAACATCCCCAGTTAAATTAAAATAGCTATGATTGGTAAGATTAATCACCGTTTTTTTATCCGTAGTGGCATTGTACTCAATTTTCAATTCATCCTCATCTGTTAATGTGTAGTGAACATCCACTTTTAAATTACCTGGATATCCCTCTTCGCCATCCTTACTTAAATAACTCAGCATCAAGGATGGAACTGAATCATTTTCAACCGTGGGCTCCCATACCAATTTATCAAATCCCTTTAAACCGCCATGCAAATGGTTAGGGCCATTATTGATTGCCAATGTATACGCTACGCTATCGATGGAAAATTTTCCTTTAGCAATACGATTACCATAACGACCAACGATGGCGCCAAAATAAGGATGCGTAGCAAGGTATCCTGAAAGACTATCATAGCCTAAGACAATGCTGGATTTAATATTATTTTTGTCTGCAGAAACCCATGAGGTTACAATACCTCCAAAATTGGTAATGGTGATCTCAGAACCCTTCGAATTAATAAGTGTGTAAAGAAAAACTTCTTTTCCATCTGCAGTTCCAAAGGAAGACTTTGAAATCCCTTTACTTTTTTCCATTTTATTAGTGTTGGTGTTGTTACAGGAAGTAATTAAGAGTGTAAAAATAGTGGCAATAAACATACCAAGCAAGGTTATTCTCTTCATAATTGAAATTTGATAATTGATTTACTGAAATTTATAATTGATTTTTATTTAATACGAAGCCTAAAGATATTGAAAAACATTACAAAAACTGTAAAGGATATAATTGCAATTTTATACCCCATTTGCTGCGTCAATATTCATCAAAAAACTACACCAGCCTTATTCAACACTTCCTCCATTATTTTACTGATAGACAAAGTTAAATGATGCGGCATCCGTTCACTCTGCAACAAACCGTTATCCAAACAATACATCACTTCTTTAATTTCATGCTCAAATCCATTGCTTTCATGGGGTATCGAGTACTGCTGCTTCGTACCATCACTTAATATTACTGATAATTCAGTGGCTTTAAACCATGGATTTTCAATTACAATCCTTCCTTTAGCACCACTGATTGACGCTTCGATGGCTGTACTAAAGCTTATAGTAGATAATAGGTGTGCCGTTTGGCCATGAGGATATTGAAATACAAGATTGCAATATTCATCCACCCCGGTAGCAGTCAATTTTGTAACAGATTGGATAGCAGATGGCTCCCCTAGAATTAGCGTGGCTAAAAAAATAGGGTAAATGCCTATATCCAGTAAAGACCCACCTCCTAGCGCTTTGCTGAATACCCTACTTTCGAAATCAACCGGAGCCGTGAAACCAAAATCTGCGGCCACATATTGAGGAACACCGATCACATCCTCTTTAATTAATTGCTGAATTTTCTCAATAAATGGCATACAGGAAGTCCACATCCCTTCCATCAAAAAAACTTGACTTTCTTTTGCCTGCGCTACCATTTGCTTTGATAGTCGGTAATTGATAGAAAGTGGCTTTTCGCATAAAACGGCTTTCTTTTGCTGCATACAAGCCATAGCCAGCTCATGGTGAAAAACATTGGGAGTGGCGATATAAACAATGTCAACATTTTCATCATTGATTAACGCATCATAATTGTCGTACCACTTAGAAGCACTGAATTGATCGGCATAAGCCTTCGCTCTTTCCGTATCACGAGAAGCTACGGCATACAATTCAGCTCCTTCTACAAAATTGAGTGCCGTGCAGAATTTGTCTGCAATCCTACCAGCACCTATAATTCCCCAACGATAATTTTTACGCATAGTGTTTTTAATAAATAAAATTTCTTACCATAATGGAAATTACATTTTTATTCTAATAACAGAAAAGGAATTAGGAGCTGCCACAAATGCTAAATTCTTTCCTTTCATTGGAATAGTAGACTCAATAGGTACCACCGCTCTTGGCTGAACAATAGTATTTACAAGCTCCTTATTATTTCCCTTCAGTGTAGTTACAAATGCCTGTAAGGGCAAGTGTTTACAGCCTTCCAATAAAATGCTAGCAGGTTGATTCATATTGGATGAATTGACCACTTTGATAATTAGTTCATTTGTCAGGGTATCAATTACCGAAGATGCATATAGGCTATCCTGTCCCGTTAGGGGCTTTCCTTCTTTCAGGGCCGAAACAGTATGGGTTCCCTTATTGAGTGAAAATAATTTTTGAACAAAATAGTTAGGTGTGCCATAAGACTCCAAATTGTTAACCCAAATCAGATCAGGAGTCCATTGCCACCCATCAACATGTGCAAAAAGAGGTGCATAGGAAGCAAGGTTCACCACTGCCGCATTTCGCTCGAGACCAGTCATGAATGCGGCCTCCGCAATAGCCGTCTGAAGATTATTTTGGTTATTGATACTTACTGTTTTATCACTTTGGGCAGCATATTCCCCAGCAAATATTTTGCTCCCATTTCTGGGATAATTATCGTAGCGCCCTGCATTGGCTAAAAACCATTCTGGCCTGCGGTAATAATGCTCATCAATGATATCTGCATTCATTTTTCTCAATTCTTGATTAAGGTAATCAAACCTTTCCCCATCGGGATCTGTACCAGAGCTATTCACCAGCTTAAAATCAGGATACCTTGCCTTGATTGCTTTTGTGAAAATTTGTAAACGCTCCACATATTGAGGACCCCAGTTTTCATTCCCTACCCCCATCATGGTTAGATGAAATGGGGCCGAATGCCCCAGAGAAGCTCTTACCTTTCCCCATTTCGTACTCACATCACCGTTAGCAAATTCTATTAGGTCCAATGCATCCTGTACATAAGGATCCAATTGGTCAATGGGCGCCAATTCTGCGGTATTAAACTGGCATGCCATCCCACAATTTAATATGGGTAAGGGCGCCGCGCCAATATCTTCGGCCAATTGAAAATATTCAAAAAATCCAAGACCAAATGTTTGAAAATAATCCGGTGTTGGGCGATGCGCAAATTCAAAGTTCCAACGGTTAACAATCAATTCCCGGTCTTCTATCGGACCGATTGTTTTTTTCCATTGATACCTCAAAGAAAGATCAGGCCCTTCTACAACGCAACCTCCCGGAAAGCGAATGAAACCTGGTTTCATATCAGCCAATAACTGGATCATATCGGCACGCATTCCACCAGGGCGTTTTTTCCAGGTATCCTCCGGAAATAATGAAATCATATCTAGGTCGATTGCACCGGATCCTTCAAAGCTGATTTTTAATGAAGCTTTCATTGCGCTATCAGTTGAATGAAAACTTACCGCCTGCTTATTCCAATTCAATCCGTTGGCTGCTGAGGGAAAAAGCTCGGTAGTACCAATCACTTTACCCAATGAATTGAGTAGTTCTATATGTAAAATAAGTCCAGGTACCTGCTGGCGAAACATGACCGAAAAATCATATCGAATGCCCTTTTTAATCCCCATACCCCTGAACCCCTCATTAGAAATGGACAATGATTCACTGGCCTCATTTTTAGATACAGTTAAGAAATGTGGATTGCTAGTAACTTCTTTTCCCCGGTTCATAATCCTCACACTACCCTCATTAAATTTACTTTGCTTCACCGTCCAGCCCATCAGCGGCTTGTAAAATTCAAAGGAACGATTCTTAACCAATTCGGCATAAATACCGCCATCAGCTCCCAAATTGATATCTTCAAAAAATACACCCCACATCGTGGGTTGAACATTGGCGATTTTTTCGTTTGCCTTAATAATAATATTTGTCTTTTGCTGTGGATATAAATTAAGCGATAATACCATAGCAACTAAAAGAACCAAAAGACCCTTCATAATTTTCATTATTTAAATTATAACACCTTAAAAAGTTAAATGCATAATTGCATAAAACAGCTCATTCCAATTATTTCAATGTTATCACCACCACAGAAGTAGCTGGCAGATTAATCGAAATTTTTCCATTATTCAATGAGTAATCATTAAAAACAACCGGCTTGATTTTTTCCGGTTCTTCAAAAGAATTATGGTCCTGCAATTTTTTAGAACTAAGTATTTTTGCAGATGCAGCACTGAACTTTTCAGTATCAAGGGTCAAGCTTATTTTTTGAGCATGTGCAGGATCAATATTTACCAGCGAAATATGAATCGCTCCTGTACTGTCTTTCGAAGCAGAAGCAGAAATAGAAGGCAATGATTGACCTTCAAATGTGTACAAATTGCCACTAAGCGTTAACGGGAGTAAGGTTGCCCCCTGGTGTACATTGTACATTTCCATTACATGGTAAGTGGGGGTTAAAATCATTTTTTCCTTATTGGTAAGAATCACTGCCTGCAATACATTTACGCACTGTGCAAGATTTGCAATACGGACTCTGCTGGCATGGTTATTAAAAATATTGAGTGTTACCCCAGCAATCATCGCGTCACGAATGGTATTTTGTTGATATAAAAAACCGGGATTGGTAGCAGGTTCCACATCATACCAACCTCCCCACTCATCTACCACCAATGCAATTTTTTGTTTTGGATCGTATTTATCCATGATGGCAGCATGATTGGTTACTAACTCCTCCATTTTGAGTGCTTCTTTCATGATGCTAAAATATTGCTGCTCTGTGAAGTTAACAGCAGGCCCCTTTTTACCCCAATCAATCACAGAATAGTGATGCATGGCAACTCCTCCGAGCATATTCAGCGGAATATTTTTCATCAAAGTTTCTGTCCAGTTATAATCTGCATCGCTTGCTCCGGAAGCAATACGAAGTAGACCACCTGAATTTTCCCAATCTGCAAGAAAGGTTGCATATTTACGATATTCATTCGCATAATAGTCTGCTTTCATATTACCACCACAGCCCCAAGCCTCATTTCCGATTCCCCAAAATTTAACCTTCCAGGGTTCAGCTCTTCCATTCGCTTTGCGTAGATCACTCATCGGACTTTTTCCATTGAAATTGGCATACTGCACCCAGTCTGCCAATTCCTGCACAGTGCCACTTCCCACATTGCCTGACAGATAAGGCTCTGCACCTAATAATTCGCACATGTTTAAAAAATCATG
>CANIMM010000040.1 GCA_947468255.1 Chitinophagaceae bacterium
ACTTCGTCTATTAAGGTTTCCATCGTGGATGCGCAAACGCAAAATTGCGTTGCTACGGCTCAATATCCCGATTCAGAAACCGGCATCACATCGCTTCAGAAAGGATGGGCAGAGCAAAGTCCTGAAATGTGGTGGGAAAATGTTCAACAGGCGATCCTCAAAGCGAATGCTACCAAAAAATACAATCCCGCCGATATTAAGGCCATTGGTATTGCCTATCAGATGCATGGCTTGGTTTGTGTAGATAAGGAACAGCGTGTATTGCGTGATAGTATTATCTGGTGTGATAGCAGGGCGGTTGAAATCGGCAATCGTGCTTTTGATGCCATTGGGCATGAGCGGTCGCTGCAACACTTACTAAATTCACCTGGAAATTTTACAGCTGCAAAGCTTGCCTGGGTAAAAGAAAATGAACCTGCAACTTTTGCATTGATCGATAAAATAATGTTGCCTGGCGATTTTATTGCTATGAAGCTAACCGGTCAGGTTACCACCAGTATTGCAGCATTGAGTGAAGGTATTTTCTGGGATTTTAAAGAACAGGAGCTTTCCAAGGATGTGTTTAATTATTTTGGATTTGACAGATCGCTGATTCCGGAAATAAAGGAAGTATTTACCGCTCATGGAAATATCCAAACTTCTGTTGCCAGTCATTTGTCATTGCAGCCAGGCATACCCGTTACTTATAAAGCAGGTGATCAGCCTAACAATGCACTGTCATTAAACGTGCTCGAACCAGGCGAAGTGGCCGCCACTGCGGGAACTTCCGGCGTTATCTATGGAGTAACGGATCAGCTAGTTTTTGATCAGCAGTCAAGGATTAATAGCTTTGCACATGTTAATTATTTGGAGCAACAGAAAAGAATTGGCGTATTGCTTTGTATCAACGGTACAGGTATTTTAAATAGCTGGATAAAAAAAGTAACCGGTAATCTTTATTCTTATCAGCAGATGAATGAAGCGGCCGCTACTGTAACAGCCGGTAGTAATGGATTGCGGATGGTGCCTTTTGGCAATGGAGCCGAAAGAATGCTGGGAAACAAGTTGGTGCAAAGCCATATTCACCAGATTGATTTTAATGTTCATGGTCCTGCTCATTTATTCAGGGCTGCACAAGAGGGAATTGCTTTTGCATTTCGGTACGGTGTAGATATCATGCGCGAAAATGGAATGCAACCTTCGGTAATCCGTGCTGGTAAAGCCAATATGTTTTTAAGTGATGTTTTTACAAGCTGCTTTGTAAATGCCACCAATATTCCTGTAGAACTTCATGATTGCGATGGCAGTGTGGGTGCTGCTAAGGGAGCTGGGATAGGAGTTGGTTTTTATAATTCACCCAAGGATGCATTTAGTAATTCCATCCCAATTGATTTGGTGGAACCAACGCAAAGCAAATTGTATGATCAATTGTATGGTGAGTGGAAGGAATTGATATGATTACAACTATACAATCCTGCTTAATAAAATAACGAGGTGGATTAACTCAATAACTATTTTTGAATAATATTTTTATAAATAAATCCTAAACATCCATATCCAAATTAAAAATGGGTAGGGGCAAATCCAAACATATGTCAGTAGTAATCGGAAACAAAGAATTTTTTAAAGGTGTATCCCAAATTAAGTTTGAAGGCGCATCAAGTGATAATCCCTTGGCCTATCGGTGGTATGATGAAAATAAGATAGTAGCTGGCAAGCCTATGAAAGAATACTTGCGGTTCGCCTGTGCTTACTGGCATTCTTTTGTTGGCAATGGTGCAGATCCATTTGGAGAAGCCACTCATTTGCATCCATGGAATGAAAAAGCAGATGCAGTAGAAAGAGCAAAAGACAAGGCAGATGCAGCTTTTGAGTTTATCACCAAATTAGGACTTCCTTATTATTGTTTTCACGATTTGGATGTGGTAGATTATACCAATGATGTATTGGATAATGAAAAAAGATTACAGTCGGTAACAGCCTATCTAAAACAAAAACAGGCAGATAGCGGCGTTAAATTGTTGTGGGGTACTGCTAATTTATTTTCTAGTCGCAGGTACATGAATGGAGCTGCAACCAATCCCGACTTTCATGTGTTGGCACATGGTGGGGCACAGGTAAAAGCTGCATTGGATGCAACCATTGAATTAAAAGGAGAGAACTATGTATTTTGGGGAGGCCGCGAAGGCTATATGAGTTTACTCAATACCAATATGAAAAGGGAAAAAGAGCATCTTGCTAAATTCTTACATGTTGCAAAAGATTATGCTCGTAAAAATGGCTTCAAGGGTACTTTTTTTATCGAGCCAAAGCCTTGTGAGCCTAGTAAGCATCAGTATGATTATGATTGCGAAACGGTGATTGGGTTTTTACGTCAGTATGATTTGCTCAATGATTTTAAAATCAATATCGAAGTAAACCATGCAACCCTTGCAGGACATACTTTTCAACATGAACTACAGGTAGCTGCTGATGCAGGTATGTTGGGTAGCATGGATGCCAATAGAGGGGATTATCAAAATGGCTGGGATACGGATCAGTTTCCAAATAATATTAATGAACTGGTAGAGTCTATGCTTGTAGTACTGGAAGCGGGAGGCTTTGCAGGTGGTGGAATTAATTTTGATGCTAAGATTAGAAGGAATTCAACTGATGCAGCAGATCTATTTCATGCACATATTGGAGGGATAGATACTTTTGCTAGGGCACTGATTATAGCGGATAATATCCTTCAGAAAAGTGACTATAAAAAATTACGTACCGATCGTTATGCCAGCTATGACGGTGGAAAAGGTAAATCATTTGAAGAGGGTAAATTAACCTTGGAAGACCTTCGGGCCTATGCTGTTGAAAATGGCGAACCAGCAAAAAATAGTGGCAAACAAGAATATTTCGAAAACATTATTAATCGATTTATTTAGGTGAATGGTGAATGAAAGTTATTTCATTGAATTGTTTCTGCCTATAATTATTCAGTTCGCAATGTTTTCATATAATGCTATCATTGAACTGGGTGTTAACTAAGCGCAATGCCTTATTAATGATGAATGTCTAATATCCAACGAGATTAAACGATGCAACAGGATACTGCTTTTTTATTCGATTTAAATGGCACCATGATCGACGATATGCAATATCATATCAAAGCATGGCATAAAATTCTTACTGATTTAGGTGCAAATTTGAGTTTGCAGCAAATGAAGGAAGAGTGCTATGGTAAAAATGATGAATTGCTGGAGCGTATATTTCCTGGCCGTTTTTCTGTGGAAGAAAAAAAAACGATGTCCATTGAAAAGGAAACTACTTATCAAAAAGAGTATCAACCCGAACTTTCCCTAATCAAGGGGCTGGATGGTTTTCTACAGTCCGCCCATGCTAATGATGTTAAAATGGCTATTGGTTCGGCGGCTATCATGATGAATATTGATTTCGTAATCGATGGATTAGCTATTCGTCCTTTTTTTAAATCTATCGTAAGTGCAGATGATGTGCAATACAGTAAACCTCACCCTGAAACTTACCTGAAATGTTCGGATCAGCTGAAGGTGAGTCCGCAAAATTGCATTGTATTTGAAGATGCGCTAAAGGGGGTGGCAGCGGCTGAAAATGCAGGCATGCAAACGGTGGTGTTGACGACTATGCATGCTGAGGAGGAATTTAGTCAATACAATAATATCCTTTGCTTTGTGAAAGATTATACGGATCCACAGCTGAAACGTTTTTTTTCAATAATCTAAGTTATATTTAAAGAATTATTTAGAAATACGCTTAATATTGGTCGTTATTTTTAATGATGCTGCTATTTTTTACCTTTAAAATTTAAAATTCCTGTATGAATGCCTTACAAACCCAAGATTATCTCGTTTTTCTAGTTTATTTTCTTATTGTAGCAGGCTACGGCTATATGGTTTACTACAAGAAAAAGAAGGCGACCGTTTCCGCATCCCATGATTATTTTTTAGCAGAAGGGTCCCTTACTTGGTGGGCTATTGGCGCATCGCTTATTGCCAGTAATATAAGTGCCGAGCAGTTTATCGGTATGAGTGGAAATGGCTTTAAAATGGGATTGGCTATTTCTACCTACGAGTGGATGGCTGCTGCAACACTGATGATTGTTGCCATTTTCTTTATCCCAGTTTATCTGAAGAACAAGATCTATACGATGCCACAGTTTTTAAATCAACGCTATAATTCAACTGTAGCAATGATTATGGCCGTTTTTTGGTTGTTATTATATGTGGTGGTTAACCTGACCTCTATTTTGTACCTGGGTGCATTGGCCATCAGCAGTATTTCTGGTATTAATCTGTATGTGTGTATGTACGGGTTAGCGATTTTTGCAATTATCATCACACTTGGAGGTATGAAGGTGATTGGTTATACAGATGTTATTCAAGTTTTCTTTTTAATACTGGGAGGCTTGGTAACTACCTACATTGCCCTTACAATGGTGGCAGATCATTACCATACTAGTGGAGTAATAAACGGATTTAAAATGATGATGGAAAAATCGGATGATCATTTTCATATGATATTCAAAAATGACAATGCCAACTATCCTAGTTTACCCGGACTAACGGTATTGGTTGGTGGAATGTGGATAGTGAATTTGAATTATTGGGGATGTAATCAATATATCACACAACGTGCATTGGGTGCAGATCTGAAAACTGCTAGAAGCGGAATTTTGTTTGCTGCTTTTTTGAAATTATTAATGCCTATCATTGTTGTTTTGCCGGGTATTGCAGCTTATGTGTTATACCAAGAAGGTTATTTCCATACAGAGATGATGGTAAACGGTGAGCTGGTGCAGGATAAAGCCTATCCAGTATTATTGAACCTGTTACCCGTTGGTTTAAAAGGGCTGGCATTCGCCGCATTGACTGCAGCTATCGTGGCCTCGTTGGCAGGTAAGGCAAATAGTATTTCCACCATTTTTACATTGGATATTTACAAGAAAAAACTCAATACTAATGCTAGCGAAATTCAATTGGTAAAAACCGGAAAAATTGCAGTATTGGTTGCCATGTTGATCGCTTGTCTTTTATCTCCATTTATGGGAATTGATAAAAAGGGTGGCTTTGAATTTATTCAGGAGTACACCGGATTTGTTAGTCCTGGTATTTTCGCCATGTTTATACTAGGTTTCTTTTGGAAAAAAACCACCTCCAACGCAGCTTTGTTTGCTACTGTAGGGGGCTTTGGATTGTCTATATTTTTTAAATTCATTCCTTCCATTATTAATCTTTCATTTCTCGCTCCTTTAGGATTTGCAACACTTGTAAAGCAGTCTGATGGCAGTTTGCTGTATGAGATTCCTTTTTTAGATAGGATGGGTTTTGTATTTGCAATTTGTGTTATTGTTATGTATATCATTAGTATGATTGAAAACAAAAGGGGCGTAACTACCAATGGCCTGGAAGTAGATCGATCTATGTTTAAAATGAACAATGCCTTTGCAGTGGGGGCATTAATTATTGGAGGTATATTGGTTGCTTTATATTCCTTCTTTTGGTAGATCATTTATTTTTCTAATTATTAATTCATACGGTAGGTAGTTCTAAAAGAATTACCTACCTTTTTTGTAGTTAACAGTTGACGATTGTATACCTTGAGCAAGTAATTTTTAATAAAACCCATGAAAGAAATAAAGTCAATCATTGCCGCATATGATGCCATTGACAAGGATATTACCAATGCTGCTTTGGCAACAGTGGTAAGGGTAGAAGGCTCTTCTTATCGTAGAACAGGGGCTAGGATGCTGGTAATGGACAATGGGATTTGGGTAGGAGGCATTAGTGGAGGATGCCTAGAAGGGGATGCACTTAAGCGGGCAAGAATGGCCATCGCAAAATCTGTTTCAACATTGATCACTTATGATACTACAGAAGAAGACAACCATCAAATCGGTGTTGGTCTTGGTTGTAATGGGGTAATTGATGTATTGTTTACTCCGTTGGTTTTTATTGATAAAAATAACCCGGTAGAAATATTAAAATCATGTATCAATAAGGATAGGAAATCGCATGTATTGGTTTCCATAACTCATTTGGAAGAAAAATGGGGGGGGCTAAAAACTGGGGATATCATCCATTATAGTGGTCTTCAAAGCCTCTCTATTTTTTTAAATGACTTGTTGATTAGTGAAATTTCAAATGCTATCAATCATCAAATTGCAGAAAATAAATCTGCTACCTGTTCTTTTTTTATAGGGGATCAGAAAAAAATTGAATTATTTATTGAAATAGTCAATCCGGAAATCAGCGTGGTAATAATGGGGCATCAATATGATATTTATCCTCTTTGCAACTTATTAAAGCAAATAGGTTGGCAGACAACCATTATAGCAGATCTTCAAAAATTAAAGGGAGATATTTTTAAAATTGCAGACACTGTGACTACTCCTGATCAGATTTCAAATCTTCTTATTGATCAATATACTGCCATTATTTTAATGTCGCATGATTACAAGACGGATAAAAATAATTTATCCATTGCGTTGGCAACGGCTGCACCTTATATTGGAATGCTGGGTCCAAGGAGCCGTTCAGAAAAAATATGGAAAGAATTAGCTGAAGAGGATAAACCGATAGCAGCGGCAGCGTTGGATCGGATTCACGCCCCAGTTGGATTGGATATTGGAGCTATAACACCAGATGAAATTGCATTGTCATTGGTAGCTGAGATAAGGGCTTCACTTTCAGGAAGGGAGGGAGGATTTCTCAGACTCCGTAAAACCAGTATTCATGAACGGGGATAAATAGTTCCAACCACTTACAGTAGCCTCTTTTTTGTTCATTTAATTTTCAGCGTAAAAGTAATTTATCTTTGCGCTTTCTTTACTATTTAATCAATCAAATGTATAAAGCAGTTTTTATAGACATGGATGGAACTTTATTACAAAAGGACCATACTGTTAGCGAAGTCAACAAAAATGCGATTCAACGATTGTTGGACAAAGGAATCTTAGTAGTGCCCATTTCAGCCCGTCCGCTGCACGGTTTATTGCATATTACTCAAAAGGTATTGCCAGATTCAATGCCGGTAGTGAGTCTTAATGGTGGCTATATTTATCATAATTCAGCAATCATTTTCCAGGCAGATATCAGTTTACCTGAGGTAACTAAAATTCATGCTGAATTGCTTTTATATGACGTATCGGTAATGTACTATAGTCAGATGAAATGGTTTGCCACCCAAAGCACGAGTGCTATTATTAAAGAACAGCGGATCACCGATGTTGCCATACAAATTCAGCCCATTGAGCAAACAATCGCGTCGTGGAATACTGAAAATTCAGGACCTAATAAGATTTTAATTGTAGGGGATACGGACTTGGTTATTGAGGTGGAACAAAAAATGAAAAGTCTATACCAGGACAAACTAAATGTTTTTAAATCCCAGTCTAGTTATCTTGAACTGATGCACCTTCAGGCGTCTAAAACAAAGGCCCTACAATTTTTAATGAATCGGTACGGTATCCTTCGAGAAGAAGTGATTGCGATTGGTGATAATTACAACGATAAGGAAATGATTGAATATGCTGGTGTTGGGGTAGCCATGGGCAATGCGCCCGAAGAAATAAAGATGGTAGCTGATTATGTTACCGATACCAATAATAATGATGGGGTTGCCAAAGCATTGGCTCATTATTTTCCTGAAAAATAGTTACCGCTTAAAAAGCAGCACGATGGCGCCCAAAAAAGTAAGAACAATCACTACTTTTCGGTAATTGTCGTCCTTTATTTTTGAAACTATTCTAAGGCCTACCCAAAAACCAATCAGCAGGGCAGGCAAAAGCAGTATGTCGGTATACACCGATTCAAGGGTGATATTTTTCCAGAAAAAAACTTGAAAGGGTAATTTAAAAAGATTAATCACTAAAAATATCCAAGCCGCGGTACCAATAAAATCATTCTTAGACATCCGCATCGCCAAAAAATAAATATTGGAAAAAGCTCCCGCCAGATTACCTAGCATAGTAGTAAAACCTGCTGCTAATCCCATGTTGGCTACAAATAATTTATTGGTAGGGATGAGTGGATTTTTTCGCATTTCCAATGCAATCATGATTGCCACAGTTACAATGATAATGACGGCCATTATTTTTCTAAAAACAGCCTCATTCATATCTTTTCCAACATATACTCCCACCAGAATTCCAATGGCCATCCATGGAATCAATTTCCAAAAATGATGCCACTGAGCATGTCGATGGTAATAGGATACAGCAATAATATCTGCTACACAAAGCAGTGGAAGCACAATCCCTGTAGATGCCTTACTACCAAAAACAATTGCCATGATGGTAACATTCATCATGTCGATTCCTTTCAACCCAGCTTTTGAAAGCCCAATGAAAAAGGCTGCTAATAAAATCAGGCCCCAGTTGAAAAAAGAAAATATGAATAGAAGTTGCATAGCTATTTGGATATTTTATATTCAGGGTTCTGAACGTACTGTTTTTAAGGGATAATGCTTTGAAACAATAAAAAGTCACTTGTTAGTGACTTTTTATTGTTTTTTTGTTACCCGACCAGGATTCGAACCTAGACAAGCAGAATCAGAATCTGCTGTACTACCATTATACTATCAGGCAATTAATTGGTGGCAAATTTAAAGTAATAATTTAACTTATTCACCGTCATGGCTAATTTGACAGAATTAAATTTACTGTGTTATGATGTACAGTATAAAAAAAATCACTTGTTCCACCAAAAGGTAATTTTAAGTACTAGCGCTCGGTTGCGAACATAGAATGGAGCGGTATAGTAATTATCGGTGTATACAATAAAGAAATCGCTGGCAGGTTTGTATCGCCATTGTAATCGAGTATTTAAGTTCACATTTTTTTGCTGGTCATTGTATTGCACAAAAGTGGTAAAGAAAAATGTGTTGGTTAATGTAACATCAATACGAGGCCCAATAAGCCAGAAACTGGTTTGTCCCCAAGGCTTTGGCAGGTCGATATGATTGTAGTTAGCGCTTAAAGTGATATTTACAAATGGTTGAAAACGGTAACCAACATCTGCAGTTAGGTTCAATCGGTTTCCATTGGCATAATATCCTCCAAATCTGGAGGAGAATGCATAGGTAAATAGTTTTTGCGGTTTAGAAATATAGCTGGTTCCCCAAGCGTTCCAACTATGTTGAGAGCCAATCGGAAGCATTACGTTACCCGTGTTGGTAGGGTCAAATGGTTTTAGGAGGTCTACATAATCATGTGCTATCCAAGCATCAATGATTCCTTGGCTTCTTAAATTAATTTTATAGTCAATTAGGGTTTCATTATCTGTTCGAATAAAACTTTTGGTAAAGAAAAAAGTGGAACTAAATACTGGGCCATGACTTAAAATAACACCCTTTTTTGGAAAAAATAAATGGCTGATTAGGGGGTTAATTTTAATATAATCATTTCGTGGAACATAACCAACCTCGGCCAGGTAATTTTTACCTACTATTTCATGTTGCCATGCGATGATCCATTTTTTATTGATGTATTGCAGATTAGCAGCATGTACAAAATCACCATCTATTTTACCAGGACTAAAAGATTTTACCACCATGGCTTTTCCTGAAAATGAATTATTGGGCGATGCAAGATTGTATTCTAAGCCAAGATTTCGGTTGTACTGGGAATAGAGTTGTTGTGAACTATCTTTATTGGGTCCGTATTGCAGCGATTGTTTATTTACAAACATCAGTCGGATATTGGAGCGGGAAAATAAACGTCGCTGGAGTGCTACAACGGTGAAATTTTGTTCGGGTAGCCCTTTTGCTGGGTCAGCTTTTGTTTTCATATCCATGATCCCCATGCGCCAGTTTTTATCAAGGCTTCCACTCAGTCTAGCGCCATAGCTGATAGGAACTCCTAGGCCTATACGGCGTGAGAAAAAAGGACGAATATTGGCATATCCAAAATTCGCAAAAAGGTCAGCATTCTCTAAAAAAAATTGTCTTTTTTCAGGAAAAAACAATTCATATCTATCTAGGTTGGTTACTTGCTTATCTACTTCCACCTGAGAAAAGTCGGGGTTTACTGTCATATCCAAATTTAGGGAGGAGGTTAGGGCAACCTTTGCATCTGCTCCAAAATCTTTTCGATAGTTGGAAGGAGTTGCATGGTCATAATCTTTTGAAAGGCCCGACAATAAATAGGGGATTACAGAAATATTTCCACCTGCTTCCGGTGGTGCTTCATCCCAAACTAGGGTACCAGTATAGGCAAGTGCGGAAGTGGTAAATTGTCTTGGAATGGGGGTCCAACTTGATTTTTCTGCAACTTTGATATCCATTCTGCTAAAATTGATTCCCCATTGGGTAATCCCTTTTTTATACCTCAAGGAAGTAAAGGGGATGGCTGCTTCAAATATCCATTTATCGGGATAGTTTTTTACTTTCGAAACCCACTTGTTGTCCCAACTGAGATCTACTACTGATCCATTATATTCGCTTCCATCCCATTGTGCACCGGCTGCATTTGCGCCAAATGTAAATCCATTGGTCCGGTCATCAAATGGGTCAATGAAAAATATAAAATTATCATTTTTAGAAAAATTAAAATCTCTTCTTAGCGACTCTACCATATAGGGCCCCGGATTTTTGAGGTAGCATATTGCGATGATATAAATCTTTTTAGCATCGTAGGCCATCCTTATCGTGGTCTTCACTGTTGCCCTACTAGTATCCATAGGCAATACCATAAAAAAATTATCGGCTGAGTCCGTATTTTTCCAGGCTGATTCATTCATTTCACCGTCAATCTGAATGGGGGAGGAGGCTTTATGGATGTGTAATTGATAGGAGCTGTTTTTTTTCTGAGCTATTGTATATAGACTAAGTAAACAAAAAGGAAGGAATAATAAATTTTTCAAAAAAGCATTGTTTTTAGTGTTGGTAATATTCTGCGAGTAGACTGGGCAGTTATCTAATAACCGGTAAAGGCTGTTGTAAGCGTACTTATGTTATTCGGGTTGCCTTAAAATGATATCCATTAATTCCTTGATAGCATATTTGGTGTGAACGGTCATATTCGATCCCCCGCTATTGATATGAATTTTGGCCGTTCCGTTTTGAATAGTAAGATTGGTAATATACCTCGTAAATATGATGTGGGTAGCACCTGCTGAATCCTGAATAGTAATAAAGTCGTTCATAAAATTGATTAAATGGTTGTTTCTACCTTATTTCATTCTTCAAATATACGGACGAATTGTAAATCAAAATGAGGGGTATGTGACTTGAGTCATTAAAGGGGAATAGCATTCTTAGTCATTTCTTTAAAAATTTCAATTGATATATTAGTAAAATGTAATATAAATACCTATTTTAGAGATGCTTATTCGAAATCCCCTATACCATTGAAGGCAGCTCCTTATCTTTTATTAACCTTCATTAATGGCATTTTCATATTTAAAACAAATAGGTTGTCCGCAAGAATCTAATTTCTTTTCTGATTGGCTTATACATTTATCTATTAGCTAGGCAGTTATTATTTAGAACATATTTGGATTGGATTTTATTAATTATTGCGCTCTAATTTCTTTGTAAATAATCACCCTTCCTTTATCTATCCTTCTTAGAAAAACAAAAGAAATCTTTTATTCCTTAATTATAATTAAGTTTTCTATAATCTTTAAAATTAAATTGCGTGATAAGGGAATATTTCTGTTCGAAAATAAAAATAGAATCAGCAAGAGGATGTAACCGTTTATCTAAAAAAATAATAAACAATAGATATATTGGTTGGTTGCCAATTAAGTTGATGATGGGAATTGCCTTTTTACTTTTGTTTTCAAATAAGGTAATGGCAGATTACACCATTGCCGCTGGTAGCAATATCGATGCAAGCACCTTAACCGGACAGAGCGGAGTTTTGACGATAAATGGCACCCTAACTGTAAGCGGGGATATTGTTTTAAGTGGGTTTACTGCTGTAATTATTAATGGTTCCGCAGGACAAATTTTCTGGTCGGCCAATTCGGCAACTTTAACTTTTCCATCTGTTATTTCATTTGATATTAGTAATCCTGGTTTAACGGGGGGCCTTCAGCCTACCAATGGAAGTGCTTCAAAAATTCTTGTACTTGGGACTATTAAAATTGCTGTATCAAACGGTAATAGTAATAATGCCGCTTTCTCTTTTGCTCAGTTTAATGCTGCAGGAGGTTTGCCAAAATTTAC
The DNA here is from genome assembly GCA_947468255.1 of Chitinophagaceae bacterium. Classification (GTDB taxonomy): domain Bacteria; phylum Bacteroidota; class Bacteroidia; order Chitinophagales; family Chitinophagaceae; genus Ferruginibacter. The sequence goes on from CANIMM010000040.1 coordinate 12,163, forward strand.
GCTTACTGCACCAACTTCTGTTTGTTATGGGAATTCATTAATAGCCACATTAACTCCCAATGATAATGTGGTTTCTTTTGATTGCTATTGGAGCGTAAGTAAAGGGAGTATTTCTCCAGTTAATTCTTTAGGTTTTACTACACCCCAATCTGCCACCATAACTCCAATTAGTTCTAATGTAGCAGAGAGCTATACGGTAAGCTGTTTAGTAACAAGGGCAGGAGATCCGGACACTATTACAATACAAAAAGTAACAATTGTAGTTAATCCCCTACCACCATTACCAACTTCAGTAACGGCATCTCCTGCAAATTTCTGTTTAGGCAGCAGTTCAAACTTAACTGCAACTTCTTCAGGTAATACTATAAAATGGTACAGCGTAAATGTAGCAGGAACTAGTTTGGGTTCAAGTGCCAGCGGAGTAAATTTCCCTGTTGCTCCTATTGTTAATACCACTTATTATGCAGAAGTAATCATTCCCGCTACGGGTTGTGTTAGTGCTACCCGAAACCCTATTGCCATTACTGTTAATCCACTTCCAGCCATTACCATTTCAGCTGGCTCAGTGGGAGTTTGTACCAACTCGATAGCACAAACAATTACACAGGCTTATTCCTCCGCCATCAATGGGCCAACTCAATATAGTATTGTTTGGAATGGATCTCCTTCGAATAGTTTCGTTAATATCAATAATGCGCTATTGACCGCAAGTCCCATCTCAATTTCAGTGCCTGCAAATACTTTACCTAATACTTATACAGGAAACCTCACGGTTAAAAATGCAAATGGATGCCTTAGTAATCCAGCAATACCCTTTTCAGTATCTGTGAATGCGCCCATTGCAATTACTTCGCAACCTAGTACTTCTAGCTTTTGCTTGGGAAGCAACGCATCGATTAGCTTATCTGTAACTGGAAATTTGCCAACTTATCAATGGCAGCTTAGCGCTAGCGGGATTGGAGGTACTTATACAAATCTTTCCAATTCTGGTATTTATGCTGGGGTTACTTCTTCATCCCTAAATCTTACTGCACCGCCAATTGGATTAAGTTCAAATTTTTATCGGGTGTTGGTGAATGGAACCTGTGGTTCGATAACCTCTGATCCAATCGCATTGGAATTTGGTAATTTGTGGATAGGGAAAATAAGTTCGAACTGGAATGATCCCAATAATTGGTCAGCCGGAATACTTCCTTCTACCATTTGTTTAAATGTTATTATACCCAACCAAATTAATCAACCAACTTTATCTACTTCACCGGAAGCGGTAATTAATAATCTTATAATTGATCCGGGTGCTACCCTAACAGTTGCCAATACTGCCATGAAAATAGCTGGTAAGATTACTAATAATGGCTCCTTCAATGTAAGTAATGGCTCACTTGAATTTAATGGTATATCTCCTCAAAATATAGCTGGTAATTTATTTGTAGCAAACAGCATTAAGAATCTAACAGTAAGTAACGTCACCGGACTTTCAGTATCGAGTACCTTGGGAAGTCTAATTATTACCGGCGACCTGTCTTTTGGAAATGTAAACAATGCAACGCTCAATACTGGAGATAATCTTGTATTGGCTTCCAACGCTACTGCCACAGCTCGGGTAACTGATATCACCAATGGAGGAGTTAATTTTGGTAATAAATTTTCAGGAAAAGTAACAGTCGAGCGGTATTTTCCTGCACGAAGGGCATGGCGTTTGTTGACGGCTCCAATTTCTGGTGCGGGGTCAATATTTAGTACTTGGCAAAATAATGGCGTTTTTGCTTCTGGAAAAGGAACCTATATTACCGGCCCGGGCGCCAATTTCAGTACTAATGGCTTGGACTCCAGCTCACTTAATAATACCTCATTAAAAATTGGCTCAGCGCTTTCTCCGATTACCAATACAAAAACTACCAATTTGTCAACAGCTACTGGCAATTCGGATAATAAAGGTTTTTTTATTTTTGTAAGAGGAGATAGAACTCCCAATAATTTGAATGTTAATTATTGTAATACCACCACTTTAAAAAGTAGCGGTATTTTACAAACGGGCGATCAGCAATTTGCTGCTACACCTAGTTTAGGGGCATTTACTTTAGTTGGCAATCCTTATGCTTCTCCGGTAGATTTTAGTAAATTGGTAAGAACCAATTTATACAATCGATTTTATGCTTGGGATCCCTATTTGGGTAATGACCAGGGAGGTTATGTAATCATTGATATTGATAGCACGGGCAATTATACAGCAACTCCTTCAAGACTGGGTGGACAGGCCAAGCTCATTGAATCAAGTCAGGCTGTTTTTGTTGTTACTGCTAGTACCGCCGCTGGCTCCATTAAGTTTACTGAGACAGCGAAATCGTCTAGCAATCTCCAAGGTCTTTTTAGACAAGGTACTGAGCTCCTGTTTTTTAAAACCAATTTGTATTTACAAAATGATAATGGCAGCAATTCCTTGGCAGATGGTAATTTAATTCAGTTTGACAATCATTTTAACGCTGGAGTAGATATGCAAGATGCCATCAAATTGAGTAATGTGTATGAAACAATCGGATTGGCAAATGGCACTAGTTCTTTGGCCATCAATCGAAGACCCTTACTTGCCAGCCGGGATACTATATTTTTAAATTTTTCAAGGAATCGGCAAAGAAAATATCAGTTTGAATTTGTAGCAGGTAAAATTAAACGGGATAATTTGGCAGGTTTTTTAGAGGATCAGTACCTTAAAAAATTAACCCCATTGAATATGGATGGAATTACTAAGGTTGACTTTGAAGTATCCTCCAACCCTTTATCTGCTGCTAGTAACCGGTTTAGGGTACTATTTAATCCTTCTGTTAGTTTCAATAAAATAAATGCAGCCGTAAAGGGTGATGATATTGCAATAGAGTGGGAAGTGAACGACGAATATAATATTAAGTCCTATGATATTGAGCGTTCAAGCAATGGAATTAGTTTTGCAAAGTTAGCTGCTAGCCTAGCTTGCGGAAATGGTAAAAAACTAGTTTCCTATGCTTGGCTGGATAGGGAGCCATTGCCTGGTTATTATTACTATAGGATCCGGAGCCTCAGCAATAATGATGTAGTTGGTTACAGTAAAGTGGTGAAGGTGAAAATAAATCGCTCTGCCAATGATTTATATGTATTCCCCAATCCAGTTACTGAAAGCAATGTTCAAATTCAAATGAATAAAATGCCTACTGGAATATATTTGGTAAGGCTTTTAAGTAGTATTGGGCAGGTGTTGGCTAACTATCAGATCTCTCATGCAAACAATATTGCCACAGAAAATATTCATTTACCGAATCGATTGGTTCCGGCGATTTACCAATTAGAGATTACCCATCCAAATAATAAAGTCAAAAAAATTACCATAATCGTACAGTAATTTTTGAAAAAATGGTTGCTTTGCTTTAAGCTGCCTCCATTTTGGGGGCAGCTTTTTTGTAGATCATTTTTTTGCCTTGAAATTTTAAACTTAAGGAGGAGTTATTTGAAATTAAATTTTACATAACCAGTCCTTCTTTTAATGGTTTGCTATGAATTATCCACAATAATGCGGAAACTTTATAAATATATATAAATAAAAATGAATGTATTTGTGCAAAACATCGCATTCTGCGTTAATAACTCCTACATCAGTTCAACTTCATTTCTTGGCCTAGTCCACTATATTTACAGGCC